>CP001623.1:600000-828924 GCA_000023185.1 Rhizobium leguminosarum bv. trifolii WSM1325
GAGTTTCCAGCTGAACGGGATGTTTCAAGGTCCGGTTCACCAGCCATGCCGCGACCATTGCTCCAAGAGCGTTGCCGACATAGATCAGGAAGGCCGCAGGCACGGGGCTGTAGAACCACAGGAAATTGCTGAACATTTCCGCCAGGCAGCCCACCAGGATCCACCATGGCCAGCTGCGCCTGGAGGCGAGGATGAGGGTCGCGACGAAAAGCCCGCCCGGGGGCCAGATGGAAATACCCGTTCCCGGCACGATTGCCAGCGACTGTGCGAAGCCGCAGGCGAGTACATAGGCGAGGAAGAAAAGCCCCAGATGCAGGAGCCGGGGACGGTGGGACCAGACGCTCAGCATCAACTGCTCCTGCCGGACAGAGAGAACCGGAGGATCGTCAGCATTTCCTGCAGCAGTCATTCTCGATTTCGGGGCTGGCGAGCTCATGTTACGAACCGTAATCCCGCTGCACCACAACCGCAACTCATGGAAACCCATGCATTGCGCGGGAATGTAGCCGGAATTTTCGGGCAAACGACGGATCGGAAGAATGCTCTGTTTTCCCGATGGCGCATCCTAGGCTTCGGGCTGGTTCCGCTATGCCCTACGGCTAGGGCGCCAGACCTCAGGCACGATGGAAGGCGTCCGGCTTTCCGGTCATTGTTGATCCGCGTGAGGCATTGCAGACGAGATGCAACAGAGGATTCCGATATGAAATTCACCGTGGTGGGAGCAAGCGGTCTGATCGGAACGCGGCTCAGCGAGAAGCTGCGCTGGTCGGGCCACGACGTCGCGGCCGCATCTTTGTCGCTTGGCGTCGACACGGTTACCGGCAAGGGTCTGGACGTGGTTATGGCGGGAACCGAGGTCGTTGTGGACGTGACCAATGCCGCATCGTTCGGTGACAGTTCGGCGCTCGATTTCTTCAAGGCGTCGACGAAGAACTTGCTCGCAGCTGCGGCGCAGAGCGGCGTTCGGCACTATCTCGCACTCTCCGTCGTTGGCACGCCGCACCTCGTGGAGAGCGATTATTTTCGTGCGAAAATGGTGCAGGAAAATCTCATCCGGGCTTCAGGTCGACCCTATACGATCCTCCGCTCCACGCAATTTTACGAGTTCATAAACGGATTGATCGACATCGGTGCAGAAGACAATGTCTTTCGGTTGCCACCGGCCTTGATGAGGCCGGTCGCAGCCGGAGATGTCGCTGCATTCCTGGCGGAACTGGCAGCCGGTGCTCCCTTTGGCGATGTCGTCGAAATCGGCGGTCCGGAGCAGTTCGGCATCGATGAAATCGCCCGGATCTATCTCGCCGCGAACGAAGACGAACGCCAGGTGATAGCAGATCGATCCACGTCGTATTTCGGCGTCGAACTGACCGACGACGCACTGATTCCCGGCGCCGGTGCGCGCATGGCGCGCCAGACGCTTGCCGACTGGCTCTACCAATCGATGGGGGAGTAGGCCATGTGGCTTTTCTTCCGGCCGGTAGGAGACTTTGACCCGCGACAGAACGTCCATCTGGCTGCGATTAGAACCCTCAAAGGCTCACCGCAATCTTTAAATCGAGATGAGCGGGGGTTTCAAGGCTTGCCTCCTGAAAGATTGGTGGCGGGTACAATAATGAGCGAGCATATTCCGTGTCGGTTGAGCAGCGTTTAACCCAGCCGCCTAGATCAGTGCTTCGGGGATGCCCCAAGGTTGACAAAAAGACATCCATTGCCGATCTCTATCTGGGTCAGAAGGTCGGCCCTTACCTCTTCGCCAACAACCGCTTTTATGTGCCGCCACTTTTGGCTCTTCGGATGTGCGGGCACCGGTACGCCTTCTCGTAAGAACAGCGTCACTTCAGGAGCTTCATCTGATTTGTAGATGCAAATTCTCAACGGCTCACATCCCTGTTAACAGCAAATATTGTGCACTGCAAAACGAGGGATGGCAAACATTCATTTGCCGGCTACGTCAACGTTGGCCGGTTTAGACCCGTGATCTGAGGCGCACCCTGCCGCCCGATGCTGAGGACGGCGTCCGTCGGAAGGTCGAGGGGCGCGACTCTGGAGGTTCGGGTGTTTTCACCCAAGTCGCCGGGGTTCATCACCTCGAAGCATTCAAGAAACCTGTATGAAGCTCAGGGTTGAACTCGTCGCACCCCGCTCCAAATCCCGTCGGCAGCAGTCGAAAAGGAGGGCAGGCGCACATGGGCAACGCACAGATCGATCGGGTCGGTCGAGTGAGACCAGGCTTGGGTTTCATTCTCGTCCTCGTTTCCCTACTGTCCAGCGCTCAATCCTTCGCCGCACCCGCCGATATCGGCGGCCTGACGGTGACCCTGCCCGATGCTGCTTCCGGCTGGAGGAAAGCCGGAAAGGGCAATCTCTTCATGCTCCAGAAGGAATTTCTGGAAACGGAGGACGACAAGCGCGGCAATGCTCTGATTCAGATCACCAAGCCGCTCGCGGCAGCGCGCAATTCCCTGCAGGCCGGCATGAAGACCTTCGTTGCGACGCTGCCCGACATGGCAAAGGAAGATATCCTGATCAAGCATTACGGGGTCTCGGTAAACGGCTATGACATCCGCGCGGAAGAACGCTGCTGCGTCCAACAGAAGAACGTCAGCATCAGCCAGATCGTCGTCGGCATCGCCGGCGACAAGCGGCAGGCCTTTCTGCAGCTCGTGCTGCTGAATGTCAGCGGTGACAGAAGCAGTGGCGCCGAGGCCGATTTCGCTGCCCTGGTCCGCTCGGTGAAGCTTGATCCTTCCGACAAGGATTTCGACCTCGTGCCGACGAGCGGCGATGGCGGGCTGGACGGCGTCTTCACCCATCTCGATACCGGAATCCGGCCGAATGTCTTCGGCGGCATGGATTTTTATTCGGACAGCACGATCACCATCTTCGACCCGAAGGGTCTGTTCAGCACAGAGCTACCGAAGGGCGGCCGGAGCATCACCGAACATTGTAAGGAGACCCCGACCGATTGCGGCCTCTACAAGCTTGTCGGCGGCGGTTTCTTCTCCTCCACCGGGTCGATCGAAACGCGCAGCGTCACCTCTGCCTAAGGCACGATCGAGACAGAGACGAAGACATTCTCGAAAAAGGGCGAAGACCTGGTGATTGCCGAGGCAGACTATCGCGCCGTGCCGCCATTTGATGAGAGCACGACACTTGACGGCGAATGGGTATCCACCTTCGCCTCGAGCGGCATGACCGCGACCTCATCGGGATCGGTGGCGTCCAGCCATACCCTGAGGCTTCATCGAAACGGTACTTTCGAACGCACAGGCTGGTTGGGCGCCTCGACGACGAATGAAGTCGGCGGATCGAAATCGGGCGTCACCACGTCAAGCAACCGGCCGGGCGCCAGCGGACGCTACAAACTTTCCGGCTATCGCCTCGATCTGACCGACGCCAGCGGCAAGACCGAGACCATGAGCATATTCGAACCGGACAAAGGTTCCGACGGGCTTCTGGTGATCAACGGCAACAACTACCTGAAGGACGACGGAAAATAGAGAGGCAGCGTCCAGGCTATTGATAAATTGGATTTATCCGGGGAATTTCTTGAATTCCGGCTGGCTTGAAAGTCACCCGTGTTGTCAACCATTGCGAACCATTGGCATGGCTCGCACCGACTCAAATCTGCCCGACGTCGCCGGTCGTCTCGGCGGGCGGAAACGGGTGGTTTGGTTAAGCATTTGTAAATTGGTAACGAATCGAGGCATATAGTAACTGCGCAACTGAAGCGCTTTCGTTCAAAATTGCGCAGTTACTTGGGAAAAAGATCATGCAGCCGAGTCTTGCTCTTCAGGACGATCAAGAGCACCTCCCGTCGCTTCTGGCAACGGATGCGAAGGAGTTATCCTATCAACTTCAGCAGCATCAGGCAAAAATCTTCCCCCCGCTCTCGCAAAAGACCATCAGAACATTTTCGCCGGCGGAAGCGGCAGCCTTTATCGGAATCGGCGAAGGGTATCTCCGCCAGGTAGCCGCCGACGGCCATGGGCCCGATCCGCTCGCAAACGGACGGCGGCTCTATAGCGCAACGGATATGGATCGAATTCGCCGGGTCCTCGACGAGCGAAACGGAACGCCGAAATATGTGCCGGCCCGCAGGCCGGGCGAAAAGCTCCAGATCATCTCCGTCATGAATTTCAAGGGCGGCTCGGGCAAGACCACCACTGCGGCCCATCTGGCGCAGTTCATGGCGCTGCGAGGCTACCGCGTGCTCGCCGTCGACCTCGATCCGCAGGCGTCCTTGTCCGCCTTGTTCGGTCATCAGCCGGAGTTCGACGTCGGAGAGGGCGAAACGATCTACGGTGCGATCCGATATGAGGACCCGCGCCCCATCGCCGACATCGTGCGCGCCACCTACACGCCCAATCTGCATCTCATTCCGGGCAATCTCGAGCTGATGGAATTCGAGCACGAGACCCCGAAGGCGATGGCGTCGGGTACGGCGGAGACGATGTTCTTTGCCCGCATCGGGGAGGTCCTGACGGAAATCGAAAGCCTTTACGACGTTGTGGTCATCGACTGCCCGCCGCAGCTGGGCTTCCTGACGATGTCGGCGCTCTGCGCGGCAACGTCGGTCTTGATCACGGTCCACCCGCAGATGCTGGATGTCATGTCGATGTCGCAGTTTCTGACGATGACGAGTGAATTGATGTCGGTCGTTGAAAAGGCCGGCGGGCGTACGAGCTATGACTGGATGCGCTATCTCGTGACGCGGTTCGAACCGAACGACGGACCGCAAAGCCAGATGACCGGCTTCATGCGGGCAATCTTCGGCAACCGAATGCTCCACAATGCCATGGTGAAATCGACGGCAGTCGCCGATGCCGGCGTCACCAAGCAGACACTTTACGAGGTCGAGCGGTCGCAGTTCACACGCGGAACCTACGATCGGGCACTGGAATCCCTCAACCTCGTGAATGGCGAGATCGAGGCGCATATTCGCTCCACCTGGGGGAGGAAATAGATAGATGGCGCGCAAGAACCTCATCGAAATTTCCGCTCCGAACCCGGCAAGGGCGGACGCGGTCGCACTGCGCGACAATCGTCCGATCGCTGGATTCGTGCCGCAGGAGCGCAGTGCCGCGCCGGTCGGCGGCATTACCAAGACGCTCGGCAACATTACCGAGAAAATGGAGCGGGCGAGTGAGCTGGAACGGCAGCTTGCCAGTGGCCAGACGATCATCGAACTCGATCCCGGCCTGATCGACGCTTCCTTCGTCAGCGATCGATTGGCGATCGATGCGGCCGAACTCGCGCAGCTTGTCGAGCAGATCCGCGAGCATGGGCAGCAGGTTCCGATTCTTGTCCGCCCGCATCCCGAAAGCAGGGGACGCTATCAGGTCGCCTACGGCCATCGTCGCCTGGCTGCCACCCGAGAAATTGGCATCAGGGTGCGTGCGGTCGTCCGCGATCTCACCGACGGTCAGCTGGTCGTCAGCCAGGGACAGGAAAACAGCGCTCGAACCAATCTCTCCTACATCGAGCGCGCACTTTTCGCATCGCGGCTCGAGGAACGCAGCTTTGGCCGCGATGTCATCATGGCGGCCCTCGGCGTGGACAAGGCGGCGCTGTCGAGAATGCTGATCGTCATACGACAGGTCCCCCTGACGCTCGTCAATGCCATAGGTGCAGCACCTGATATCGGCCGCCGCCGATGGCTGGAACTGGGGGAGCGGCTTGAGAAAGCCGACGTCGAAAAGATCATCGCGGAGTTGTCCGCGGACGACGCGCGCAAAATTTCGAGCGACGAGCGGTTTCACCGGGCGCTCGTTCTGGCAACGAAGAAGACGACTGCTCCGAAGCCGACGGTGGCCAAATCTGAGGTCAGCGGTGTGCCTGTCATGATCAAGAAGACAGCATCCGGTGCGACCTTCGTCTTCGACGGCAAGACGGCGCCCGGTTTTGATCAATTCGTCCAGGAAAGGCTGAAGGGCCTGTTCCAGGAGTTCAACAAGGACAGAGGAGCGTAACGCGCAAAAGAAAAAGGCCCCCAACGACGACGCCGTGGAAGCCCTTCTCAGATCTTAAGCACATCGAGAATCGCATTTCCCCGAATCACAGTCAAGCGTCTTAGGCACCAAATTGGTGGATGGTTTTCTTTTGCCTGAACGAAGGTGAAGGCAAATGGAGAGTGGATATGTGACGACGCCCTTTGGGCGGCGGCCGATGTCGCTTGGCATGCTGGCAAGCCAGCACCTGGCCGAGACCATCGAGCCGGGAATGAAACGCAGCAAATGGAAGCTATTCAGGGCGATTTGTGAAGCACGGCCGGCGCTTGGCGTCACAGATCGGGCACTGACGGTGCTCGACGCGCTTCTGACCTTCTACCCTGACGACGAAATCTCCGAGGAAAAGGGACTGATCGTCTTCCCGTCGAATGCGCAGCTTTCGTTGCGCGCCCGCGGCATGACGCCAGCGACCCTCAGGCGGCATCTTGCTGTCCTGGTCGAGGCCGGCCTGATCCTGCGCAAGGACAGCCCGAATGGAAAGCGCTATGCGCGCCGCGACAGGGCAGGGGCGATCGGCGATGCCTTCGGCTTCAGCGTCGCACCGCTTTTGGCGCGTGCTGTCGAAATCGAAAGCCTGGCGGCTCAGGCGGTTGCCGACCGGGAGCTGTTACGGGTGACCAGGGAACGCCTGACGTTGTGCCGGCGGGACATTTCCAAGCTGATCACGGCGGCGCTCGAAGAAGGGGTTTCCGGTGATTGGGAAGGCATTTCGGCGATGTTTCGAACGCTTCTTGCCCGAATTCCACGGGTGGCGACCGCCGAAGACCTGGCACCGCTGCTCGACGAGATGGCGATGCTGCGTGCAGAGATCGTCAACATGCTGGAAAGACGGATAAAAACACAAAAAATAGACGCCAATGAGTCTCAAATTGAGCATCACAAACAGAATTCAAATCCCGACTCCAATTATGAACTTGAACCAAGCTTCGAAACGAAGCAGGGCGAAAAGGCAGCGGCCGATAACGACCCGAACGCCGGGCCGTCAGACGAACGAAGATTGAAGCAGCAAAAGCCTTCCGGCCGGATGAGCAACAGGGCGGGGGGCGCAGCCGACTCGGGCGCCGGACCAGGCCTGAAATCCTTCCCGCTCGGCCTCGTCCTCCAGGCCTGCCCCAGTATTCTCGACTATGGGCCCGGCGGAAACATCAGCAATTGGCGAGACTTGATGTCGGCGGCCGTCGTCGTGCGTTCGATGCTCGGCGTCAGTCCCTCGGCCTATGAGGAAGCCTGCTCGGGCATGGGCCCGGAAAACGCCGCCACCGTGATCGCCTGCATCCTGGAGAGGGGAGGGCACATCAACTCGCCCGGCGGTTATCTCAGAGATCTGACCCGAAGGACCGAAAAGGGCGAATTTGCGATCGGCCCGATGCTGATGGCGCTCGTGCGGACGAATGGGCCGACGGCGAGGCATGCCAGTTGATCGTGAGAAAGCAACAGCCCCGACAAACGTGTAGCAGTGCGTAATCACCTCTTTACAGCTAACATGTTAGTTTGCTACATTTGACCTGTTCATTGGGAGGAAGCATATTTGACACAAAAATTCGGGCTCTCGGTTGCTCTTGCCACGCCGTTCGACAGCAATGGCGATATCGCGATTGAGGCGATGATCGAGCAGGCACGGCGCAGCCTCGCGGCCGGCTGCTCGAGTGTGACCCTGTTCGGGACGACGGGTGAAGGTTCTTCCATCGGCACGCAGGAACGTGAGCATGTTCTCGCTTCCATGCTTGATAGCGGATTAGCCGCAAAGCAGATCATCGTCGGTGTGCTGGTCGACGCGGCCGAGGATGCGGCGATGCAGGCCGGCCATGCGCTTTCCAAGGGAGCCCGCAATATCCTTCTTGCTCCGCCGTCTTATTTCAAGAACGTGAGTGAGGACGGCGTCTTCCAGTGGTTTTCGGCTGTCTTCGCCATCCTGGGCGACAAGGCGCGCGATATTATCGTCTACAACATTCCCTCGGTCACCATGGTTCCGCTGAGCGTATCGCTCATCGGCCGACTGCGGACCGCCTTTCCCAATGTCGTTACGGGCGTCAAGGATTCCTCCGGCGACTGGCCTTTTACGGAAAAGCTGCTGAAGGCGCATGGCGATCTCGTTATCCTGGTGGGCGACGAACGTCACCTGGCGAAGGGTGTGCGGCTTGGCGGCCAGGGTGCGATCTCCGGCATGGCGAATTTCGTACCTCGCGAAGTCAAGCTGATGGCGGAAGAAGGCAAGGACGATCCTCGCGTCGAGGGTTTCGTGGCCGAATTGCTGAAATTTCCGGTGACTGCCGCCGTGAAAGCGATGGTCGCTCACCTGACGTCGGATGAAATCTGGCTTGCGGTTCGACCACCACTCGTTTCAATATCCGGCGAGGAGCAGGCGCAACTCACTCTTGCGTTCGACACTCTTTTCCGCTCGAAAGCGGCATAGGTCGGAGATGTTTCTGGGAGAGGCGATGGACGGAACGGACGAGCAGCCGACACTGCGGGAAAAGGCGTATGAGAGCTTCACACGCCACCTTCTTGCGCGTGATGTGCGCCCCGGCCAGTTCGTTTCGCAGCGTCGCCTCGTCGAGCTGACGGGGCTGACGCTTGGCGCTATCCGCGAACTTATCCCCCGGCTGGAAGCCGAAGGGCTGATCAAGACGGTGCCCCAGCGGGGGTTGCAGATTGCGCATATCGACCTGAACCTTATTCGCGAGGCATTCCAGCTGCGCGTGTTCCTGGAGAAGGAAGCGGTCGCGCTTTTCACCCGTTCTGCATCTGACGAGACGATCGCCGGGCTTTTGAAGCAGCATCGGGATATTGCGGACGCCATTCGAAATGGCGATGGATCGCACGAATTGGAAGTACACGCACAAGCTGTCGATTGGGGTATGCATGACGCCTTTATCGATGCTTTGGGAAATACCATCATCTCGAACGCCTACCGGGTGAACTCAATCAAGATGCGCCTGATCAGTCAGGACCGTTTTCGTATCGATGGTCACGTCGGACCTGTCATGGGTGAGCACCTCAAGGTGCTCGAGGCGATCGAACGCCGATCGGCGGAGGACGCCGTCAACAGCCTTGTCGCACACATCAATCATGCAAGAGATCGTGCGCTCAGGATATAATCGGAAATAAGCAGCCGGGGGTGAGGAGATCGCCGGCAAAAGGAGGAGGAATCACATGTCATCGTTTTTGAACCCGACGAGGCGCGGCTTTCTGGCGGGTACGGCCGCTTTTGGCGCCACCAGCATGCTCGGCGTGCGGCTGGCATCGGCTGCGGTCGATTGGAAGCGCTTTGCCGGCACGACGCTCGAAGTCAACCTGGTCAAGAGCCCGCGCAGCGAAATACTTCTGAAGTACCTGTCCGAATTCGAGGAGCTCACCGGCATCAAGGTCAATGCCGAAGCGACGCCCGAACAACAGCAACGTCAGAAGACGACTATCGAGTTGAGCTCCGGCAAGCCGAGCTTCGATGTCGTGCACATGAGCTATCATGTCCAGAAGCGGCAATTCGAAAAGGGCGGCTGGCTTGCCGATATCAGTGGTTTTCTCAAGGACCCCTCTCTGACTGACCCGTCTCTGGTTGAAAGCGACTTCGCCGAAGCCGGCCTGACTTTTGCCAAAGATCCGGGCGGCGTTCTGCGTTCGCTTCCATTCTCGGTCGACTACTGGATCATCTATTGGAACAAGGCGCTGTTCGAGAAGAAGGGGCTGGCCTACCCGACGACATTCGAAGAACTCGCCAGTGCCGCGGAGGCGCTCACCGATCCTTCCACGAATACCTACGGCTTCGTCGCCCGCGGCCTGAAGAACGCCAATACGCCGGTCTGGACGTCGCTGCTGCTTGGCTATGGTTCGAGCCCGCTCGGCCCGGATGGCAAGCTGCGCACGACATCGCAAGAAGCGATCGATGCGGCCAAGCTTTACCAAAGGCTAATGACCAAGACCGCCCCTCCCGGCGTCTCCGGCTTCAACTGGGCTGAGGCACAATCTGCCTTCCTGCAGGGCAAGATCGGCATGTGGCTGGATGGCGTCGGTTTTGCGCCGCCGATCGAGAATCCGGAAAAGTCGCGCGTCGTCGGCCAGGTCGGTTACGGCATCATGCCGAAAGGTCCGAAGGCACAGGCCGCAGGCACCTTCGGCGACGGGCTTGGCGTCGTCGCGGCAAGCCAGAAGAAGGAAGCCGGGTACCTCTTCTGCCAATGGGCGATTTCGCATGAAATGGGCGCACGTCTGCTGCAGGCCGGCGCCGGCGTTCCTTTCCGCCAGTCCGTCCTCGAGGATGCGAAGGTCCGCGAAGGCGTCAAGATGCCGGGCGCCTGGCTGGATGCCGTCGTCGGTTCCGGCAAGATTTCGCAGCTCGCGCTGCCGGTCATCATTCCGGTCACCGAGTTCCGCGACGTTTACGGTGTCGGTCTCACCAACATGATCGGCGGCGCCGATCCCGAAACCGAGCTGAAGGCAGCGACGGCACAGTTCGAACCCGTCCTGGCGAAAAGCGAGGGATAATGGCCTCGACAAGCATCGAAACGGCCGCAGTGGCCAAGACCTCGAAAGGAAGGAGCAAACCGGATCGGTTTGCTCCCAACTACTGGCCTTTCGTTATCCCGGCGCTCATCGTCATTGCGGCCGTCATCGTTTTTCCATGGGTGTTTACCCTTTGGATGAGCGTCAACAGCTGGACGCTTGGCCAATCCCAGGTCTTTGCGGGACTGGACAACTATGCCCGCCTGGTCGTGGACATGCGCTTCTGGGACTCGCTGTGGCATACGGTGCTCTATACGACGCTCTCCGTGGTGGCGCCCCTTTTCCTGGGGACGCTCGCCGCGCTGATCTTTGATACGCAATTTCCGCTGCGCGGCCTTCTGCGTGGCATATTCGTGATGCCGATGATGGCGACGCCGGTCGCCATCGCCCTCGTCTGGACGATGATGTTCCACCCGCAGCTCGGCGTCCTCAACTATCTTCTCTCCCTCATGGGCATCGGCCCGCAGGAATGGATCTATAACCAGAACAGTGTCATCCCATCGCTGGTGCTGGTCGAGACGTGGCAATGGACGCCGCTTATCATGCTGATCGTGCTCGGTGGTCTGGCGGCGGTTCCGCGCGAGCCCTATGAAAGTGCCGAAATCGACGGAGCCAATGTCTGGCAGAAATTTCGCTACCTGACGCTGCCGATGATCGCGCCATTTCTGATGATTGCCGTGATGATCCGCAGCATCGATGCGGTGAAAAGTTTCGACATCATCTACGCCATGACCCAAGGCGGCCCGGGCACGGCGTCGGAAACGATCAACATCTATCTCTACAACACTGCTTTCGCTTACTACGATATTGGCTATGGATCTGCGATGGCGGTTGTCTTCTTCATCCTCATCGTCCTGCTCGCCTTCGTCCTGATGATGCTGCGGCAGCGCGCGAACTGGTCCGACGGGGAGGCACGCTGATGAAGCGCAAGACGCTCGATCGCATCGGACTGCTGTTTGTTGCCCTGGTGATGATATCGCCGGTCGTCCTGTTCTTCCTCTGGATGATTTCCCTGTCGCTGAAATATGAAATCGACAGCGGCGCTTATCCACCGATCTTCATCCCGGAGCGCTTTGCCTGGTCGAACTATCTGAAGGTCTTCGAAGAGAACAACTTCTTCCTCTATCTCTGGAATTCGGTGCTGGTGACGGGTGCCGCCACACTTCTGGCGCTACTGATCGGCGTGCCGGCCGGATATGGCATCGCGCGGCTGAAGGCCGAGAAGTCTGCGATGGTCATCATGATTGCGCGCATGACGCCGGGCCTTTCGTTCCTGATCCCGCTCTTCCTACTGTTCCAATGGCTGAACCTGCTCGGCACGCTCTTGCCGCAGATCATCATCCATCTCGTCGTCACAGTGCCGATCGTCGTGTGGATCATGATCGGTTACTTCGAGACGACGCCGATGGAACTGGAAGAGGCTGCAAGCATCGACGGTGCAACACCCTGGCAGGTTTTCCGGCTGGTCGCCTTGCCGATCGCCAGGCCAGGCATTGTCGTCGCCTTCATCCTGTCGGTCATCTTCTCGTGGAACAATTTCGTCTTCGGCATCGTGCTCGCCAGTCGCGAGACGCGCACGCTCCCCGTCGCGGTCTACAACATGCTCTCGTTCGAGCAGGTCAGTTGGGGTCCGCTGGCGGCGGCGGCGTTGATCGTGACCTTGCCCGTGCTGATTTTGACGGTGTTTGCGCAACGGCAGATCGTGGCGGGTCTGACGGCCGGAGCCGTCAAGTGAGCGGGTGAGACAACGGTTTTGACGACTTCTTCTTCTTCTGCCTTCGACCCACCTCCCGGTCGGGCGCGCCGCGTTTTGTGTGTCGGCGCCGCGGTTATGGACACCTTGTTTCGCGTACGTTCGCTACCGAACGGCCAGGGCAAAATTCTGCCTTACGATATGCTCCAGATCGCCGAAGGCATGGCATCGAGCGCCGCCTTTGCAGTCGCCCGGCTGGGTGGCAAAGCCAGCCTCTGGGGCGCCGTCGGCAATGATGCCACCGGCGAACGGATCATTGCCGATCTCAGCAATAGCAGCATAGACACGAGCGGCATGCTGCGCGTCGAAGACGCCCGTTCGGCCGTCTCGACCATCCTTGTGGATGACCAAGGCGAGCGTTTGATCGTGCCTTTCTACGATGCGGGCCTGCACGAAGCGGTCAAGCCGGTCACCAAAAAGGATATTTCTGCTTTCGATGCGGTGCTGGTTGACGTCCGGTGGCCGAAGCTTGCATTGCGGACGCTATTGGCAGCCGCAGAGGCGGGCAAGCCGGCCATTCTCGATGGCGATGTTGCAGGCGATGGCGTGATCGAGATGCTTGCGCCGGCGGCCAGTCACATCGTGTTCTCACAACCGGCGGCCGAACGGCTTTCTGGAGCAGCCGAGCTGGTGAAGATCGTCGGTCTTCTCAAACGAAAGTTCGAGCATGCCTTCATCAGCGTCACGGCGGGCGAAAGTGGCTGCTTCTGGTTCGATGACCGAAGCGGCGAAGTCCTTCATCTTGCCGCTCCGAAGGTGAGGGCGGTCGATACGCTCGCGGCAGGCGATATCTTCCATGGCGCTTTTGCGCTGGTTGTCGCGGAAGGCCTGCCGATTGAAGAGACGATGCGCTTTTCATCCATGGCGGCGGCGCTCAAATGCCAGGTGTTCGGCGGTCGTACCGGCGCACCCAGCAGAGCCGAGGTCTGCAACAGGCTGCAGGGTTGGGACGCGCCGGTGACAAGGATGGGTGGTCGCTAGAGAAATTCCAGCAATAGTGCGAAGCGGTTTTGCGTCCGGTATTGCGTGAAAACAAAGAGATAGGGCATGATGCCGAAAAATGTGAGCGGTTTTCGGACGACATCCGTTCTAGGCGAAGAGGTCCGATAGCCAGTAGCACAGCGCCGAAATGATCGCAGCGGCGGGGAGTGTGACAACCCAGGCAACAACGATGTTGCCCGCCAAGCCCCAGCGTACGGCGGACAGGCGTCGGGCGGCGCCCACGCCGATGATGGCGCCGGTGATTGTATGCGTGGTCGAGACCGGGATGCCCAGCCAGGTTGCGCCAAACAGTGTCAATGCTCCGCCTGTTTCGGCACAAAATCCCTGCATTGGGTTGAGACGGGTGATCTTCGATCCCATCGTATGGACGATCCGCCAGCCGCCGAAAAGGGTACCGAGTGCCATTGCGCTTTGGCATGAGAGAACGACCCAGAGCGGCACATGGAAACCACCCGTCAGGTAGCCTTGCGAATATAGCAACACGGCGATGATGCCCATCGTCTTCTGAGCGTCGTTGCCCCCATGACCGAGGGAGTAGAGGGAGGCAGACACAAACTGGAAGACCCGGAATGTCCGATCGACGGCGAAAGGTGTCTGTCGCACGAAAATCCACGACACGATCAGAATGAGCAGAAGCGCAAGGAAAAATCCGATCGCCGGCGACATCACGATGGCTCCGGCCGTCTTTAGCAACCCGGTCCAGACGATCGAACTGAATCCCGTCTTCATCAGGCCAGCCCCCACCAGACCGCCGACCAGTGCATGCGATGAACTGGACGGGATCCCAAAGACCCAGGTGACAATGTTCCAGACAATAGCGCCCATCAGCGCCGCGAAAATGACTTGCGGTGTCACGATGGCCGGATCGATGATGCCGGTTCCAAGCGTTTCTGCGACGTGCAGGCCGAAGAACAGGAAGGCTATGAAATTGAAAAAGGCCGCCCAAAGCACAGCATATTGCGGACGCAGTACGCGCGTCGACACGATTGTGGCGATGGAATTGGCTGCATCGTGCAGGCCGTTCAGGAAATCAAAGAAGAGTGCGACAGCCACGAGAGCGGCAAGAAGCGGAAGGGCAAGGGTGGCTTCCATCAAACGTTCTCGATGACGATGCCACTGATCTCATTGGCGACATCCTCGAAACGGTCGACGACCTTCTCAAGCTCGCCATAGATCTCGCTGCCGATGAGGTAAGCCATTGCATTTGACGCGCCGTGGCGACGGAAAAGATCCTTCAAGCCCTGCTCATGCAACTCGTCGGACCGGCCTTCGACACGCGTTACTTCTTCTGCCAGCGCCGCCAGACGGGGAGCATTCGTGCTGATCCGATCGAGAAGAGGAAGGGCTTCGGCTATCAAATGTGCTGCCTGGACAATGGTCTTTCCCATTTCCTGCATCAGAGGATCGAAGCTTTTCTGCTCGAATAGCCGAATGGTCTTCACCGTTTTCTGCATCATGTCGATCGCATCATCCATCGACTGGATCAGATCCTTGATGTCGCCACGGTCGAACGGCGTGACAAAACTGCGACGCACAGCAAGCAGTACTTCGCGGGTGATCTCGTCCGCTTCATTCTCCAAGGCGACAATCCGTGCACAATGCCCTTCAATGTCTGTGCCGCTCAAAAGTTCGTCGAGGGCTTCGGCCGCACCGACGACAGTCTTTGCGTGTTGAGCGAACAGATCGAAGAAGCGATCTTCCCGCGGCATGAGTTTTCGAAACCAGTTCAGCATCTGCGCTCCATCGACTGTCACAAAGCTGTCATAGAGCACGCCGTTGGTCGTGAAAAGCCGTTAGCGACCGATGTCATGGGACTTCCACCGGATCATGCGAGCCATCAAAGGCTGCCGCAGCGCTTATCATCGATCGGCCACTCCTTCCGGGCAACGGTCTTTACGATCGCTGAGCGAGTTGGTGTCATCAAATGTTCATATGAACATTCTATCTTTGCAAAATGAAACTAGCCTGTTACCATCGAGCTCACGTTCGTAGCGGGAGGCTATGGACCGACAACAAGTGGGAGTGAGGATGAACAAGATCGCTTTTTTCCTGTCCGCAGGATTGACCAGCCTATCCTTATCCGTTCCGGCAATGGCGGCCACGAAGATCCAGTGGTGGCACGCAATGGGCGGCGAGAATGGCGCGAAGCTTGAACAGATCGCCAAGGGGTTCAACGCATCTCAATCTGACTATGAGATCGTCCCGGTATTCAAAGGCACCTATGACGAGACGCTGACGGGCGCCATTGCTGCGTTCCGCGCCAACCAGCAGCCGGCAATCGTGCAGGTCTATGAAGTCGGTACCGGCACGATGATGGCAGCACAGGGCGCGATCTATCCCGTCTACCAGTTGATGAAGGACCAAGGGGAGGCCTGGGACCAGAGCAAATTCATTGCTCCGGTCGTCGGTTACTACTCAGACACCAGCGGCAACGTTCTGTCGTTGCCGTTCAATTCCTCGACGCCGATCATGTATTACAACAAGGATGTCTTCAAAAAGGCGGGGCTTGATCCGGAAACACCGCCGAAAACATGGGCGGACGTTGAAGCCTTTTCGCGGACGATCATGAAGTCCGGCGCTGCGAAGTGTGGCTTTACCAGCGCCTGGATCTCCTGGATCCAGACTGAAAACCTCAATGCTTTGCACGACAAGCCCTACTCCACCAAGGCCAACGGCTTTGGCGGCTTGGATGCGGAGTTCACCTTCAACAACGATCTCACGATCCGCCATTGGGGCAACTTGAAGAAGTGGCAGGACGAGGGGCTCTTCAAATTCGGCGGGCCTGGCGGCGGCGATAATGCTCCTCCGATGTTCTATTCGCAGGAATGCGCGATGTACATGAACTCGTCGGCCGGCCGGGCAGGCGTTATCAATAACGCAAAGGCTTTCAAGGTCGGGTTTGCGCCGCTTCCCTACTATGACGACGTCATTACGCAGCCGCTCAACTCGATTATTGGCGGCGCCACGCTCTGGACACTGAAAGGTCGCCCAGAAGAGGAATACAAGGGTGTCGCGAAGTTCTTCACCTACCTGCAGAAGCCGGAAGTGCAAGCCGATTGGCATCAGTTCTCCGGCTACCTGCCGATAACCGAGGCTGCCTATAAGCTGGGCCAGGATCAGGGCTATTACGAGAAGAATCCTGGAGCAGATATCGGCATCAAGCAGCTGACGCGGGTGACACCCACCGATAATTCCAAGGGTATCCGGTTCGGCAACTACGTCCAGGTGCGTGGCATCATCGACGATGAGTTTGCAGCATTGCTGGGCGGGAAGAAGACGGCGAAGGAAGCGGTTGATTCCGTGGTCGCACGAGGCAACGAACAGCTTCGCGATTTCCAGTCCGCCAACTAATGGGCTCCGCGACGGGGGCTGGTGAGAGACCGGCCCCCGTTTCCCATCCGTCAGTGTGAGGGCCCATGCAAACCAAACGGACCGTATTTCCCAACAAGCTTTTGCCTTACCTGCTCATCGCACCCCAAATTTTCGTGACCGTGGTATTCTTCCTCTGGCCCGCGGCGACGGCATTCTGGCAATCTTTCCTGCGCCAGGATGCCTTCGGCTTCAAAACGAGTTTCGTCTGGTTCGAAAACTACCGCCGGCTCTTTGCCGATCCGATCTACATCAACGCCTTCGGCCACACGCTCATCTTCGCCATTCTCGTGACGGTCCTATCGACGGCGATCGCGCTGCTCCTGGCTGCAGCGGCGATGCGCGTGTTGCGCACCTCTCGCATTTATTCGACCTTGCTGATCTGGCCCTATGCCGTCGCTCCCGCGATCGCCGGCATTCTTTGGTGGTTCATGTTCAATCCCTCGATCGGCATCGTCGCCTATATGTTGCGGGCGATGGGGATCAACTGGAACCATCTGATCAATCCTGACGACGCCATGATCCTGATCGTCATCGCGGCGACTTGGAAGCAGATTTCCTATAATTTCTTATTCTTCTTGGCTGCGCTGCAGTCGGTCCCGCGTTCGCTTCAGGAAGCCGGGGCCATCGACGGAGCCGGTCCTGTGAAGCGTTTCTGGACGATCGTGTTCCCGCTGATCTCACCGACAACCTTCTATCTGATCGTCATCAATATCGTTTACGCGATGTTCGATACCTTCGGCATCATTCATGCGACCACCCAGGGCGGACCGGCGCGTGCAACCGAGATCCTTGTCTACAAGGTCTATTTCGACGGCTTCATCGGACTGAATTTGGGCTCGTCGGCGGCGCAGTCGGTCATTCTCATGGTGATCGTCATCGCTCTGACCGCCGTCCAATTCCGCTTCATCGAACGCCGCGTGCAATATTGAGGAATCCCGAGGATGGTTGAAAATCGCCCCTTCCTAAATTTCCTGGCGCATCTTGTCCTCATCATCGGCGTCACGATCGTCGTATTTCCCGTCTACGTGGCTTTCATCGCATCGAGCCACGGTCCAAACGACTTCTTGTCAGGTGTCGTGCCGCTAACGCCGGGCAGCCACATCATCGAGAACTATTCGACGATGCTGTCATCTGGAATGACAAGCTCGGGGGCGCCGCCGATCGGGCCCATGATGATCAACTCGCTGATCATGGCGGTTGGCGTCGCCGTCGGGAAGATCGCTATTTCGATCCTTTCGGCCTTTGCTATCGTCTATTTCCGGTTTCCGTTCCGGACCTTGGCATTTTGGATGATCTTCATCACGCTGATGCTGCCGGTCGAGGTGCGCATCGTGCCGACCTACAAAGTCGTCGCCGATCTCGGAATGCTGAATAATTACGGCGGCCTCATCATCCCGCTGATCGCATCGGCAACGGCAACCTTCCTGTTTCGTCAGTTCTTTCTGACTGTTCCCGACGAACTCATGGAGGCTGCCCGTGTCGATGGCGCAGGGCCGATGAAGTTCTTCCGGGATATCCTGCTGCCGCTGTCGATCACCAACATCGCGGCGCTCTTCATCATCTTGTTCGTGCTCGGCTGGAACCAGTATCTGTGGCCGCTCATCATAACGACCGACCAGAGCTTTTATACCGTCGTGATGGGAATCCAGCGCATGGCAGCGGTTGCCGATGCCGAGCCGCGCTGGAACCTTGTGATGGCAGCCGTCATTCTGGCCGCCCTGCCACCCGTCCTCGTCATCGTCGCCATGCAACGCCTTTTTGTCAAAGGCCTGGTCGAAACGGAGAAATGAAATGGCAACGATCAATATCATCGACGTCAAGAAGAATTATGGCGGCGTTCCGGCGGTCAAGGGCATCAACCTGTCTGTCGCAGACGGCGAACTCATCGTCCTCGTCGGCCCCTCCGGCTGTGGCAAATCAACCCTGCTTCGCATGATTGCCGGGCTGGAATCCATCAGCGAAGGCCATGTCGAGATTGCCGGCCGCAATGTCAACAAGGCAGAGCCTGCCGACCGCGATATCGCCATGGTCTTTCAGAATTATGCGCTTTATCCGCATATGACCGTACGCGGAAATCTAGAATATGGTTTGAAAAATCGCGGCACCGAACGGGCGGAAATCAACCGCCGCGTGGCGGAGGCTGCCGAGATCCTCGAAATCGGGCCGATGTTGGATCGTAAACCTCGCGAACTCTCCGGCGGGCAGCGCCAGCGCGTTGCGATGGGGCGGGCGATCGTTCGCGAGCCGGCCGCCTTCCTGTTCGATGAGCCTCTGTCCAATCTCGATGCCAAATTGCGGGTGCAGATGCGCGTTGAAATACGCCGGCTGCAACGGCGCCTGAAGACCACCAGCATCTACGTCACCCATGACCAGCTTGAGGCGATGACGCTGGCCGACCGGCTGGTTGTCATGAACGGAGGACTTGTCGAACAGGTCGGCACGCCCGTGGCGGTCTACGATCGCCCGGCGAGCCTGTTCGTCGCCAGCTTCATCGGCTCACCGCCTATGAATCTCGTGCCGATCGACGTCCTCAGGGCAGCCGACAGCGCAAGTGCCCTGGCATTGCCCGCCGGGACCGATATGGTCGGCCTTCGCCCGGACGCGTTGCTTGTTGCCAAGCCGGTTGAGCCTTCCGTTCGTCTCAATGCAACGGTCGAGTTGCTCGAGCCAATCGGCGGAGAAAGCCATCTGCATGTGCGATTGGGAGGGAGGCAGCAGACGGTCGTCCTGACCGTACCGGGTCGTCCGGATTTTGCCGAGAATGCCAATATCGACGTCTTCGCACGTGTCGGCGCGATGCATCCTTTCAACAGCGATACCGGAAAACGGACGGATTGACTCCGGTTTACTATTTCTCCATCCCAGCCCAGAAGACGATGAAAGAGATGAGACGATGACGACCGTAGAGCCGCGATCCGGCCCGAGACGCAGTGAGGTTCAGGCGCATCGAGGCGCCTCTGCCATTGCGCCCGAGAATACCATTGCCGCTTTCCGGGCGGCCGCTGAACAAGGCGCGGAATGGGTCGAACTCGACGTTGCACTTCTTGCCGACGGGACCCCGGTCGTCATCCATGACGTGTCGATCGATCGCTGTTCCTCGTCGAAGGGAAATCTTGCCGACCTCACCGCGTCAGATCTCGGCGCCATCGACGCTGGCTCATGGTTCAGCCCGAAATTCAAAGGCGAACCACTGCCGACGCTGGCCCGCGTTGTTTCCGCGCTGGGCGAATTCGGGCTCAACGCCAATGTCGAGATCAAGCAGCATGCCCATCACAAGTCACTCGACCAGCTGGTCAAAGTCGTCGATCAACATCTGAAGGCGCGGGCGGCGCACACCAGGATCATGATCTCAAGCTTTGATGCCGCTGCGCTGAAGGGAATGTATGAGATCGATCCAAGCTACGAACTCGCCATGCTGTGGAGCAAGCTGCCTGCGGATTGGCAGGATATCCTTCGGTCGATTCCCGCAAAGACCATCCATCTCGACTACAAGGCTCTGAGTATCGGGTTTCTCGAGGAGGCCGTGGGTCGCGGCATCTCGGTGCGGGCGTGGACCTGCAACGATCCCAAGCGGCTCGCATCATTCTGGGACGTGGGTTTGACCGGTGTGATAACAGACGACCCCAGTGTCTACCTCACGTAAGGAGCGGCGATGGGGCAGCGGATCATATCGAGCCGACAACGTGAGATCCTTGCGCTGATCGAAACGGAAGGTGTTCAGTACATCGAGGAACTGGCACGTCGGTATGATCTGACGACACAGACGATCCGTCGTGATATCAATGCATTATGCGATCTCGGGCACGCACGCCGCTTCCACGGCGGCGTCGACTTGCCGGTCGCGGGCAGCAACATCTCACTCAATGCTCGCGCCCAGCTCAACCGACGGGCCAAGCGGCTGATCGCCAAGCGTGTCGCCGCCGACATAGGGGCAGACGCGACAGTGTTCCTCGGGATCGGCAGCACGGTTCGGTTCGTCGCCGAGGCGCTGCGTGATCACCAGGGTCTGACGGTGATCACCAATAACATCCACGTCGCCTTGAGCCTTTGCGACGCGCCGAGCGTCGAGGTCCATTTGACGGGCGGACTTTTGCGCCACGATGACCGCGACGTGGTGGGCACGGATGTGATCAGGTTCGTCGAAAAATTCTATGCGACTTACGCAGTCGTCGGCGCGGGCGCTTTGAGCCCGCTCAACGGTCTGATGGATTTCAGCTATAGCGAAGCCCAAATCACCAATGCCCTCCTTGAGAATTCACAAACGCAGATTCTGGCCGCAGACGTCAGCAAGTGGACGCGCAACGCGTCCGTGCGTGTTGCGCCATTCAGCAAACTCACCCGCTTCTACACCGATCGGCTGCCTGGCGAAGCTGCCGCCACCAATGCCCTCGCCGAGAGCGGCTTGGACGTGGTCACATGCAGCGAGGATATGACATGAGCTATGTAGACCTTGCACCATCGGCTCGTGAGTTACAGGATGTGCGCTACCTGTTCACCGACATCGACGATACCCTGACCACCGAAGGCAAGCTTCTGCCGCAAACCTACGAAGCTCTCTGGGATCTCAGCCGGGCGGGAATTGCCGTCGTGCCGGTCACGGGCGGCTCAGCCGGATGGTGCGAACATATCGTCCGCGCCTGGCCTGTGGCTGCCGTCATCGGCGAAAGCGGCGCATATTGCGTCACCCGTCAGGACGGCGAAGTGGTGTTCGACTATTGGGAGGATGGCGCCCTACAGGGTGAGCGCCAGCGCCAGCACCTGCAGACGATCAAAGAGCTGATCTCGCAAAATAGCCGGACGTTCAGAATTGCCCACGACCAGGTCTTCCGGCTGGCGGATGTCGCAATCGACATTCACGGTCAGGAACCGTATGAGGTCGAAGATCTGGCATCCAGCATTAGAGCCATGGGCGGAACGGTCGCGATCAGCTCCATCCACATCAACACGTGGATCGGCGATTACAATAAGCGCTCGATGAGCGAGCGCGTTTTAACCGAGATGTTCGGTATCGATCCCGATCAAACAGCCGCCGTGACCGCCTTCGTCGGTGACTCTCGAAACGATGCACCGATGTTTGGCTTTATCCGCAACTCTTTCGGGGTCAACAACATCATCCCGGTTCTTTCACAATTGCAATACGCGCCGAAATGGGTCTCCTCGCAGCCCGCCGGGCTTGGCTTTGCCGATATTGCCCAAACGATCTTGGACGCGGCTGGCGCAGGTTCTGAGACGTCTCGTCAGCTTTTGACCGAGCCGGCGGTCATGCCTGCCAGGAAGTAGCGTTGAGCAACCAGATAAAGGACCAGGAGGGGAAGGGAACCGAGCACGCTCATCGCCATCATCTCGTTCCATTCGAAGGCGTGCTGGCCCATCAGAAGCTGGATGCCGATCGGAACCGTCCTGAGGTCCATCGATTTTGTCAGCGTCAGCGCGAAGAGGAATTCGTTCCAGGCGAGCAGAAAGGTGTAGACCGCGGTGGCGACGATCCCGGGGATGGAGACCGGAACGATGACGCGCCAGAGCGCCGTCCAGCTCGAACCGCCGTCGACCAGGACGGCCTCGTCCAGCTCTTTCGGCAGGGTGTTGAGATAGCCTGTCATCAGCAGGACGGCGTAAGGCAGTGTGAAGACCATGTAGGTCAGGATCAGCGCCAGATAGGTATCGAAGATCCTGAAGGCGACCACCATTCCGAAATAGGGAATGAGAAGGGTAATCGGCGGAACGGTCTGGGTGCTGATGATGAAGATGTTCAAGGTGTTCTTGAACCGGAACTGATAGCGGCTGAAGCCGTAGGCGGTCACGATCGCGACGAGGAGGGTCAGAATGGTGACAACGCCGGCGACAAAGTAGCTGTTGATAAAGAACCGCACTTTCACCGGATCGTTGAAAATCGTCAGATAGGCGGCCACCGTGAAATCATCCGGCAACAGCCGCGGCGGAAGGGCGAAGATTTCCGTATTCGATTTCAGCGAGCTGAAAAACATCCACACGATCGGAAAAGCCGAAAAAACCAGGCCGATCGCCAGACCGAGATAGGTCAGGATGGTCGGCAATACCGAGCTTTTGAAGGAACGCTTTGCCATGGCGGTCACCTGCGCTGCTGGTGTTTGATGTAGAAATAGGTGACGCTCATCGAGATGATGAGGATGATCATCGCGCTCGCCGAAGCCAGCGAGAATTCATACTGCGAGAAGGCGAGCTTGTAGGTGAAGGTGGAGAGCACTTCCGTCGAGTAGATCGGGCCGCCGCCCGTCGTCATCCATACAAGCGGAAAAACCTGCATCGTCCAGATGAAGTCGAGAAGCGCGATGCTGATGATGATCGGCATCAGCTGCGGAATGGTGATGTACCAGAACTTTTGGAGTCCGTTGGCGCCGTCGATACCGGCCGCCTCGTAGAGCTCCTTCGAAATGCCCTGAAGGCCGGCGAGCAGGCTGACCATGTAGAGCGGATAACCCGCCCAGATGTTTGCGAAGGTCAAAGCGTGAATGGCGGTGCGCGTCGACGAAAACCACTCGACCTTGAAGTTGATGATATGGAGCGCCATCAGCACGCTGTTGACGACGCCGTTCGGGTCGAGCAGCAGGCGCCAGATGATGGCGATGATGACGGCGGTGAACAGCCAGGGCAGGATGAAGAGCACACGCAGGATGCTGCGAATGAGTGGATCGACGCGGTTGGTGTTCAACAGCAGCGCGAATGCCAGGCCGATGATGAAGTGGAAGACGACGCTCATGATCGTGAAATAAAGCGTCTGCGCGACCGACTGCCAGAAGACCGGATTTTCAAAGATGGTCACATAGTTCTGGAGCCCTGCGAAGGCAGCGGTCTTTTTCATGATGGCGCCGTCCATCAGAGAATATTTGAAGACCATCACCATCGGGAACAGCATCAGCAGCACAAGCAGCAGGGTCGCCGGCGACACGTAGAAATACGGGACCAGCTTCCTCAAAGTGCTGTAACGAAGCCATCCTTTTCTTCGCGCTTTGGGGTGCGCAGCGATCAGAGCCGTAGCCGAATGATTCATGAGCTGTGACTTTCCATTCTGCCGAGATTTGACGACTTGCACCGGCAGCGCCAGGTTGCGCTGCCGGTGATCGTGAAAGCGACGTGCTTAGAACTTCGCGAGCCACGCCTTCTGGGTATTGGCAGCTGCGTCCTTAGCCGACTGCCCGCCGTCGAACATCTTCTGGACTTCGACGTTCATGTCGCGCATCAGCTCTTCGGCAACCGGAAGACCGACGAATTCGTTGGCAGGATAGCCGCTCTGGAAGATTTTGAAAGCTTCCGCGAAAATCGGGTCCGAGGCCACGAAGTCCGGCTTGGCATGGACGTTGCCGGGGAAGGCATTGGCAATCGAGACGAGACGGCCGTTAACGTCAGGGCTCATCAGGTATTCGACCAGCTTCCAGGCTTCTTCCTTGTGCTGGCTGCCTTCGCTGATGCCGATGCCCCAGGAGGCATAGGGCATGCCGCGCTTGCCGGTGTAGCCGTCAGTGGCCGGCAAGGCGGAGATGCCGAAGTTGAGCTTCGGATTGCGCTCGCGGATGAGGTTCACATGGGCGAGGGAATCCACCATCATGCCGACGCGGCCGTTGACGAATTCTTCGACCTTGTCCTGTTCCTTCTTGGCGAAGATGCCGGGAGAAATCACGCCTTCCTTGTTGAGCGAGGCAAGATAATCGAGCGTGCCGACGACGGCGTCATTTTCGAGGTCAGGCTTGCCGTCCTTCAGCATCGAGGCGCCGGAGGCCCAGACCCAGGACATGACGTCGTTCTGGATTCCGCTCGGAGACTGCAGCGATAGCGGCAGAACCCAGCCGTACTGGTTCTTCGAGGCGTCGGTCATCTTCTTCGCGGCTTCAGCGAATTCCGTGCGCGTGGTCGGCAACTTGTCGACGCCGGCGGCCTTGGAGATATCCAGGTTCACGAAGACCGGGTAGACGAAGGATGCCAGCGGGAACATCACGCTCTTGCCATCGACCTTGACGATATCGGTGATCTGGCTCTTGTCGTATTTCGCCTTCTCCATCAGTTCGTCCATGGAGGCGATCGCGCCCTGCTTGGCGAGCCCGTTTACCCAGGCACCATCGAGGCCGACCACGTCGCTGAGCGTTCCCGAGGCGGCGCCGACGACGATCTGGTCACGCGTCGTGGCATAGGGACCGCTGACAAGCGTCACCTTGATGCCGGGATTTTTGGCTTCGAAATCGTTCATAATGCCGCGCAAGGCGCCGGACGGCATTTCGGGTTCCCACCATTGAATGAACTCGATGGTGGTGTCGGCAAACGCGGATGTGGCGCAGAGCGCCCATACCGCTACGGCAGCCCGCATCGTCACGCCGAATTTTCTGATATTCATCTGTGCCTCCCAAAGATTGTCAGTTAATCGATCCTCCTCAAGATCGTAGGCAAAGTAGGTTCCCTGAAGGCCCTATCTGTCAATGAAGAACTGCGATCGGAAAAAGTTGGGAGGCCGGCATTCACGGCGTGCGTCGAGTTAAATCATTGATAAAAAATAATAAAATTGATTGACATTATCCGTATTTTTCTGCAGCATTTGTGTTGCTTGTGACGCATTTTTTCTTTACTTTCGTAAACAAATGAAAGTTTACCCAACAAAATGAAAAGCGTGGAACCCGGCGTCTTCACTGCAAATTTTCGAATTTGGGGCGCTGAAACAAGCACCTTTTGCAACCACGCGGCGCAAATGGCGCAAGTCGCAGTGAAGGGAATATTTCGATTTCGAAAGGGAGGGCAGGGCCCGCACCAAAAGTGACGGATCACGCCGGCTTACGTGGTGGGTTTCGACGATTGAGGATACGAAGATCACCTGTACAAATTGCCGAATGCGTGATTTGGCGCGTCAGAGGATTGGCCGTTGCGTCAAATCATACCCGATCAGTTGTCGTCGTCCCGCCGGTAAGGAATTGAATGGCCAAGAAAAATTATAAATCGATGGACGACTTCGCGACCGCCGCCGGCGTATCGCGTCCGACCTTGTCGAAGTATTTCGACGATCCCTCACAGATCAAGGAGGTGACCCGCAAGCGTATCGAGGCGGCTCTCAAGAAGTCGCATTTCGAGCCGAACCTTTTCGCCCGGCATCTCAATCGCAAGCGGACCAGGAATATCGGGATTCTGGTCCCGACCATGTCGGATCCCTTTTATGTGCAGGTCGTGTCGCTGATCGAGCTGGAGTTGCGCGAAAAGGGATTCTGGCCCGTCCAGATCTCTTCGCACACGCGGCCGGAGCTGGAGGCGGAGGCCGTGCGGACCTTGCTGTCGCTGAAGGTTGCAGGCGCGATCGTGGCGCCGCTCGGCGCCGGTTCACGCCGTTCCGCGCTGGAAAGACTAAGCGGCGCAATCCCCGTCGTCTGCTTCGACAACCCTGCCGGCGCTGACCTTCCCTATGTCGGAAACGATAACGCGCAAAGCATGGCAGCCATTGTGCAATATCTCTGCCGGTCCGGTGAGCCACCGATATTCCTGGAGATTCCACATTTGACCGAAAATGCTGGCGAGCGGCAGGAGAGCTACCGCGCGACCATGGCGAGGGAGGGGCATACTCCGCTGGTCATCGATTGCGACGCACCACCTTCCTGGGAATTCGAGCGTCTCGGATACGAGCAGATGCAGAGAATTCTTGCCAAAGACGGTCTTCCCGGCAAAACGCTGCTATGCGCCAATGACCGCTTCGCTTTCGGAGCAATGGCTGCCGCATTCGCTTCGGGACTGAAAATCGGTCGTAGCGACGCGTGCGACGTACGCATTGCCGGGCACGACGACCACCCGCTTAGCCGATACACCTGCCCGTCGCTGACGACCATGGCTCAGAACGCGCCGGAGATCGCCGCGAAATCCGTGGAGCTTTTGCTGGCACATATCGAGAGCGAGGATGATGGAACGACCCCTGCGACGAATAAGGTGATCCTCGAGGCAACGCTGGTTATGCGCGAATCGGCTTGAGGCCGGCACGGGTTCCTGCCTCAACGGGTAAGCGCAGGGTCCATGGCGCGCCATGCCATTGCGATGGCTTCGAGGGCCTCTTGTGCTTCCGGAATAGCCCGTCGCTTCGATACGAAGCCATGGATCTGTCCGGGCCAGGTCCGGGTCGTTGCCTTCGCCTCGGTGCTGAGCCGCTCGGCATAAGCGGCCCCTTCGTCGAACAGCACGTCGTATCCGGCAAGGATCACGAGCGCCGGCGCCACGCCCGCCAGCGACGCTACGTTCAGCGGCGAGGCTCGCCAGTCCGACCGGCTCGTAGGTTCCGGCAGATAGTGGTCTCGGAACCATTTCATCGCCGCGGCCGTCAGGCCGAAATCCTCTTGGTAACGCAAGTAGCTGTCGCTTGTCTGCAACTGATCGGTCACCGGATAGATCAGCACCTGTCCGATGACAGCCGGCACCTGTCCGTCCCGCGCCAACAGGGCGACGACGGCGGCCAGATTGCCACCGGCGCTATCGCCGGCGACGAGAATTCGCAAGGGATCGATGCCGAGCGCATCCGCCTGCTCCGTCATCCAGACGAATGTGGCGGCGCAGTCGTCAATGGCAGCGGGAAAGGGGTGTTCCGGGGCCAGGCGATAGTCGGGCGAAACCACGACGGCGCCTGCCATATTGGCAAGCGTCCGGCAGATATCCTCATGGGTTTCCGGCGCGCCGATGACAAAGCCGCCGCCATGGAGATAGAGCAAGGCCGGTGCGCCCTGGCGCGGCGCAGCGCGGCCGCGCCATATCTTCAACCGGATTGCGCCCGCATGCCTTTCCAGGATCTCGGCTACGTCTTCGAGCGGCCGTTGAATGTCTGCGAAACTATCCAGATATTGCTGCCGCGCCAGCGCCGGCGTGCAGCTTTCGACCGGCGTTTGGGGATCGCCGGGCCATGCAAGCGCACGTTTGGCGGATTCATCCAGTTGTGTCATGCCAGCAAACTCCTCGCTTCGTCTTCCCGCAATTCTTTTGGCTGCGCGACAATACCCGGAATGGTCTGCGCGACACCGGCTTCACCGGCACGCAGGATCGCTTCCATGACTTCGAGCACATGGAGAGCGAGATCGCCCGAAGCACGCGGCGCACGGCCCTCAATGATTGCGCGTGCGAGATCGGCAAGACCAAGCATGCGGTAGTTGGCACGATCAGGCGCTGCGATCGGCCAGTTGACGGCGCCGAAGAGTTTGCCTGACGTATCCGTTTCCTGCCAGGGCGCGCCGCGACTGGAGAGCGCAACGGAGCCGCCGAAATTGTCGGGGTCAGGCAGGCGCAGCGAGCCTTCGGTCCCGTGGAGTTCGATGGGGTGATTGGAGTGGCGAAAGACGTCCCAGGAGGCGCCGAAGGTGACCTTGGCACCGCAATCGAATTCCAGCAACGACAGCACGCTGGTCGGCGTGCCGACCTTGAACGTGGTGCCCTGCTTCGGGCCCTCCGCCGTGATGAGCCGCTCGTCCTGCCCGCTTGTGGCGACGGCCTGCACACGGCGGATAGGCCCCATCAGATTGACCATCATCGTCAGATAATAAGGCCCCATATCCATGACCGGGCCGGCGCCGGCCTGGTAATAAAAGCCGGGATCCGGATGCCAGTGCTCCATGCCGCGCCCCATCATGAAGGCTGTCCCGGTCACCGGCTTGCCGATGGCGCCGGCTTCCATCTGCCGCCGGGCATGGCGTCCGGCCGCCCCCAGAAAAGTGTCTGGCGCCGAGCCGAGCATGAGGCCCTTTACGGCGGCGGCATCCACCAACCGGCGTCCTTCGGCGGCCGTGACACCGAGCGGCTTCTCCGTGAAGACATGCTTGCCTGCAGACAGCGCCCGCATCGAAACGTCAAAATGCGCAGCCGGGATCGTCAGATTGAGGATGAGGTCGATGTTCCTGTCGTCGATGAGGCTGTCGACGTCAGCCGCGCGCAGATCGAACTCCGCTGCGCGGCGCTTGGCGGCGTCTGCGTTGAGGTCTGCACAGGCGATGATTTCGACGCCGCGAAACAGCGGCGCGTTGCGCATATAGGCGAGCGAAATGTTGCCGCATCCGACAATGCCGATCCTGAGTTTCATACCATTGGTCTGTGCCATCGAAGAACCTGATTTTGCCGTTGCGGGTGCGAAGGGTTGAGGGGTACGTTACATTTTAATCGCAAGGAATAAAATATATTGACGTACGCTAACATTTGACCGAACGTAATGGCAAGACGCTGGCGTCGCAATCCCCGCTGAAGAGCCCGCCTTTCCGGCCTTCGGCCGCCTCCCAGGCGGAAGGAGTTTTGCAAGGTCGGCGAAGCCCCTGAGGATTGCCCGCGGGGAAGCCGCCGGCTCCGGTATCGGCTGTCATCAACGAATAGGTCAGGACCGCGATATGAAAAATGCTGAGCTGCAGATCGGCTGCCAAACATTCACCTGGGAGATGCTGGGCACGGGTTGGAGCGGCGGTCCGGACGATCTGGTGCGCGCCATTGCCGACGGCGGATATGCCGGTATCGAAATCACCGACACGATGATCGGTCACTACGCGCTGAAGCCCGCCGACTTTGCCCGCACCCTGACGGATGCCAGTTTGGCGCTGGTTTCCTTTGCCTTCGGCTCCGCCAGCGGATTCACGGTGGCGGAAAAGATTGCCTCCGATCTCGACGCGGCGCGGCGATGGGTCGATTTCGCAGCGAACTTTCCCGGCGCGATGATATCGATGGGATCGGCGACGGTCGTCTCGGATGGTCCGCGCGATGAGAAATTCGCCATTGCGGCGGAGTGCTACAATCATGCAACCGAGATCGGACGGTCGGCTGGCGTCGCTGTAGCTGTCCATCCTTCCTCGCACCACAACACGCTGCTGTTCACGCGGAACGACTATGATCAGCTGTTTGCTCTCTTGGATCCACAGGTGGGTTGGGTGCCGGATACCGGTCATATCCTGCGTGGCGGCCAGCAGATCGGCGATACGCTGGCGGCCCACCGGGACCGGATCCGCTACGTGCATCTGAAGGATGTCGACGCCGGCGGGACCTGGGCGATGCTGGGCGAAGGCGTCTGCGACGTGCCTGCCGTGGTTTCGACCGTTCGGGATGCGCCGAACTTTATCGGCTGGATCGTGGTGGAAGAAGAATCGGACCATGCCGAAACCGATCCTGCCGCCGCCGTTCGAGCGAACCGCGAGACGCTTCGACGTCTGGGGTTTTAGCCCATCTCGTATTCCGTGGCGTCGGCCAAAGCTATCCGTCGATGCCAGAGCCTCTCCTGTCTCTCTTGTAAATTGGAGCGGTGGACTGGAGGTCACGCGTAGCGAACCTCCACGCCCAGCTTGTCGAGCCTGTGGCGAATGCTGTGCGGCATGTTGCTGTCCGTGATGATCAAGTCGACGCGCGACAGCGAGAAGGCTTTGGAGGAGGCGCCGACGTCAAATTTGCTCGAATCCGCCACGAGGACGACACGCCGCGCCATGCGAACCAGGTTGCGCTTGGTCCGTGCCACGTCCTCGGAGACATCGACGACATCGAAGGCCTGATCGATCGCGTGGGCGCCGACAAAAGCCTGGTGGGCGACGAGGCCGCCGACCGCCTTGTCGGAGTCCTGTACGATCGTGCTCACGGTGCTGGGAAACACGCGGCCGCCGATCATGTGCACGTCGAGCCCTGGCCGGTACATCAGATGCTGGGCGATGTTCATTGCCGTTGTCGCAACCACGACGTTGTTGACTGGTGGCATCTGCATGGCGACCTGCAGCAGCGTCGAGCCGCTGTCGAAGACGATCGACTGGTTATCGATGATCTGTCTCGCAGCCATCTGGGCGATGCGTCGCTTCGCATCGAAATTGCGTTGCATGCGTTCCTCGAAGGCTGCTGCCGGAGAGTCGGACGGCAGGGCGATTGCCCCGCCATGCGTTTTGATTAGCTGCTTCTTGGCGTCCATGATTTCGAGATCGGAGCGGATCGTCACTTCCGAGACCTCGAAGAATTCCGCGAGCTGGCGGGTGCGTGCCTGGCCAACCCGTTGAAGTTCCAGCATGATCTGCTGCCGCCTCTGTTCTGCAAGCATATGTGATCCCGACTGCTGTTATGCGACACTGCGACTTTTGAAAAACGAAAGCTCGCTGTTTCATCCTACGGCTTCTGCTGTTGAAATAGCCGTTCAGCCACGAAAATGCACGTCAAAAATTCATCATTCATGTAAAAACGAAAGAAATCGAAATATTGAATGTTTGTTTGTTTTCGAGTTAGGGTTTTTCCAGCATCGGCGCCGGCAATCGCAAGCCTGCAATCACAAAGTCGGCAATCACAAAGGAAGTCTCGCCATGGGTCTCGGAACCAAAATCCGCCTCGCACGCCTGTTCTCGAACCCATCGGGTCACTTGTTCGGAGGCGCCGTCGATCATTTTGTCGGTTATGGCAATGTGCGTGAGGGCGGGCTTGCCGACCTGCCGGGTGCGCTCAGACGCGTCATGGCGGGAGGCCCCGACTACATCAGCATCCAGCCTGGCGCGGCGCGCCACCTCTGGTCGGAATACGCCGGAAAGGCAGCGCTCGTCATTCAGGGCGGTTGCTTCACCGCCGACGACCGTATTCGCCAGCTCATTGCGACCCCGGAGGACGCGGTGCGTTATGGTGCGGACGCTCTGGCTGTCGCCATTCCCGTGCGCGGCGCCACCGAAGGAGAGTATATCCGCTGGCTCACCGATACGGTCAACGCCGCCGCCCGCTTCGAGATGCCGGTCGTCGCCCACGTCTATCCCCGCGATTTCTCCGACGGCGGCAAGATCGTGTTCACCCCGGATGAAATCGCTTACGCCGTGCGCATCGGCTTCGAGGCCGGCGTCGACGTGATCAAGGTCGGCTACACCGGCGATTTCGAGTCCTTCCGCGAGACCGTTGCGACTTGCCCGATTCCGGTCGTGATCGCCGGCGGCCCGAAGACCGATACGCTGCTCGGGGCGCTCGTCCAGACGTCGGAAGCACTGCGCGCTGGAGCCAAAGGCGCGGTCGTCGGTCGCAACCTCTGGGGTCACGGCGATACGACCATGGCCGCACGCGCCTTCAAGTTCGTCATTCATAAGGGGATGACGCCGGAGGATGCAATGGCGGCGGCCGGTGCTTGAGACGTGTCGCGCCCTTTCCAGGTTCTGGGCTTCGGCGCCCTGGCAATCGATGACATCATCTATGTCGATCGGGGGCTGACGGCCGGCAAGGGGAAGGTGACGAAGCGCGCCACGGACCATGGCGGCAACGTGGCGACGGCCCTTGTTGCCGTCGCCCGGCTCGGCGGGCGGGCCGGCTTCATCGGCTGGCTCGGCAATGAGACAACGGCCGACGTGGCGGGCAGCGAGCTCGAGCGGGACGGTGTCGATATATCGCTGGCTCCCCGCCACGCGGATGCCGCGCCGATCCGCTCCGTGATCACGGTCGGTCCCGACGGCGACCGGTTCATCGCTTATGACGACGATGTGCTGCACGGCACGTCGGATGCGCTGCCCGATGATGTTCTGATGCAAGCCCCGGTACTGTTGATCGATGGTTATGCCACACACTCGGAAAACGTCGTGGCGCGCGCACGCGCCATGGGCCTTGCCGTGATTGCCGATATCGAATGGACGGTCGGCGCCGCGACCGACCGGATCCTGGCTCTTGCCGATCATCTGGTGCTGCCGATTGCCTTCGGGCGGGAGTACACCGGCGAGGGTGATCCAACGATGATCCTGGACAAGCTCTGGTCGGGGGATCGGTCCGCGGTTGTCCTGACTGATGGCGAACGAGGGACCTACCTCCGACAGAGAGGCGATGCCACCCGCTGGCATGTGCCGGCCTATCAAGTTCAGGCGGTCGACACGACCGGCGCCGGGGATTGTTTTCACGGTGCCTACGCCCTTGCTCTCGCAGAGGGTAAGAGCCCGTTTGATTGCACTGCCTATGCCGCGGCGGCGGCCGCCATTTCCGTGACCGCACGGGGAGGGCGCAGAGGCCTGCCGGATCACCTTATGTGCCTGGCATGGATGGCGGCGGAGAATGCGCCTGTGCCGATGCCGATGCCGGGATGCCAAAAATGAGCGCGGGCGGCGATGGGTGCCGGCACCGATCGACTGACCGAGCAGAGCCTCACGGCTGGCGTGTCATTGAATCACTTTGAGCGATCTCTCAACAGCGGCAAGTTCGATCATAAAAGTTACGCGCGATAAAAAATATAATTCCGCAGTTTATTTTTAATTTCTGGTAAAATAATGATACGTTTCAAATAGATATTAAGAGCGGCTGGTAATCTGCGGCGAAATATCATCGATTCTTTGGTTGACTTTGAAGCTCAGGCCTGAGCTTTCTTGTCAAAAGGATCGGACACGGCGGGGAGCGCCGTCTGAAGATATGATCCGGACTGGTACGGGAGGACGAGACGTGGCTGTGGTTGTACTCGACAAAATCTGCAAGACCTATGGAAACAGCTACCATGCGATCAAGGATCTGAGCCTGACGATCCATGATGGCGAGTTTCTGATTCTGGTCGGGCCGTCCGGATGCGGAAAATCGACCGCTCTGCGCATGATTGCCGGGCTCGAGGAAATCAGCAGCGGAACATTGAGCATCGGCGGCCAGGACGTCGTGGATCTCGCGCCCAAGGACCGGGACATTGCCATGGTCTTTCAGAGCTATGCGCTTTATCCGCACATGACCGTCTTCGATAACATTGCCTTTTCGATGAAGCTGGCCGGAAAGAACAAGGCCGAACGCACCAAACGTGTCCACGAAATCGCCAAGATCCTGCAGCTGGAGCCCTTGCTGGGCAACAAGCCCGCGCAGCTTTCCGGCGGCCAGCGCCAGCGTGTTGCGATGGGCCGCGCCATGGTCCGCGAGCCCGCGGCATTCCTCATGGACGAACCGCTCTCGAACCTCGATGCGAAGCTGCGTGTTCAGATGCGGGCAGAGATCGCCAGCCTGCAGAGACAGCTGGGCGTGACGACGATCTATGTGACGCACGACCAGACTGAAGCGCTGACCATGGGCGATCGGGTCGCGGTGCTGAAGGGCGGCGTGCTGCAGCAGGTGGATACGCCCAAGGCTCTGTATCACCGCCCGGTCAATGCGTTTGTCGCCGGCTTTATCGGTTCGCCGTCGATGAACCTTTTCGAAGGGCGTCTGGCGGGCGGACGGATCCATCTGCCGGGCTTCTCCATCCCCTTGTCCGGCGGCGCCTTCGAGCGCTCTCCCGGTCTATCCGCTTTCGAGGGAAAGGATGTGATCTTTGGGGTCAGGCCCGAGGACCTCTACGACAGCCGGTTGCCATCTGGCGCCTCCCATCCGACGATCCCGGTTGTCGTGAAATCGATCGAGGAGCTTGGCTCCGAGCTGATCGTGCATTTGAAGATCGACGCGGTCCGCATCGACTCGGGCGACCCCGATGCCGTCGAGGACCTGAGCGGGGCCGCCAATGCCGTCGCGCGGTTCGAAGCGGTCAGCGCGGTCGAGACAGGCCAATCGATCGACCTGGCCATCGACCCGGCGAAACTGCACTTTTTCCACCCTCAAACGCATATGGCGCTGTGACGTGACGAGGGAGAGCCGGCGAGCGTTGCTGGCAGTCCGGCCACAAGCCGTTGTCGACGTTCGATGTCTTGAAAGCATTCCATCCGACGCCGAAACCAGCGTTCATCTTCAGTATCCGACTTAAAGGGCTTATCGATGCCAGCAAAACAGGAACGACGTCTCCGCATCGGCGTATTGGGAGCGGGCCAGATTGCCCAGGCCGCGCATTTCGAGAGCTGCACCAAGGCAGCCAATGCCGACCTTTATGCAATTTGCGATGTTGCCGAAGATCTCCGCGAACGTATGGCCATCACCCATGGGGCGGAAAAAACCTATGACGACTACGACAAGATGCTGGCCGATCCCGACCTCGATGCCGTGGTCATCGCGACCGCCGACGCCTTTCACGTGCCTGCTTCCATTCGCGCCCTTCAGGCAGGCAAGCATGTGCTTTGCGAAAAACCCGTCGGTGTCACCATCGAGGAATGCCTTGAACTGAAGGCTGTGGTCGACACGTCGGGAAAGGTGTTTCAGGTCGGGCATATGAAGCGTTTCGACGCGGGGCTGCAGGCTGCCAAGTCCTTCATCCGCGATGAAATGGGCGAGATGGTCGCTCTGAAAGCATGGTATTGCGACAGCACGCACCGCTATCCGATGACCGATGCGGTTCAGCCCCTGATCGTCACCAGCGCCAATGCGAAGAAACCCTCCGCCAATCCGAAGGCCGACCTGCGGCGCTACTATATGCTTGCCCATGGTTGCCATCTGATCGACACGGCCCGTTATTTCGCCGGCGACATCGTTTCCGTCAACGCTCGTCTGTCCGAGCGAGCCGGTATCTGGTGCTGGTTCGTGGACGTGGAATTTGCCTCCGGCACGCTCGGCCATCTCGATCTCACCGTCCAGGTGCGCATGGACTGGCACGAAGGCTTCCAGATCTATGGCAAGAACGGCAGCATTTTGGGCAAGACCTATAACCCGTGGTACTACAAGAGCAGTGAGGTCGACATTTTCCGGGAAGCGGACGGCGCCACACACCGTGTTCTCGGTGCCGACGGCCATTTCTACCGCCGCCAGGTCGAAGGCTTCGCCCGCACCATTCTGGATGGCGCGGTGATGGAAGGGGCCGATATCGATGATGGCCTCGCATCCGTCCGGGCCATGGTTGCCGTCGCGCGTTCCGCCGAAAGCGGCAAGGCGGTTGCGCTGTCCGACGTCACGGGTGGCGTGTGATGAAGCTCGGCATCTTCGCAAAGACCTTCGAGGGAACGGAACCCGTAACCGTTCTCAACTCGGTCGCTGGCGCCGGGTTCAGTTGCGCACAATACAATATGGCCTGCTCGGGCCTTGCGCCGATGCCGGAGATCATCACGGAAGCCCAGGCCCGCGCAGTCGGCGAAGCGGCGCGTAGCAGCGGCGTCGAGATCGTTGCCGTTTCCGGCACCTTCAACATGATTCATCCGGATCTCGCCGTGCGCGAGGCCGGCCTTCGCAAACTGGCGACCCTGGCCGAGCGCTGCGCCGGCATGTCGACCACCTTGATCACGCTCTGCACCGGCACACGCGACCCCATCGACCAGTGGAAGGCGCATGCCGACAACGACACGCCGGAGGCCTGGCGGGATCTCCTCGAGGCGATGGGCGCGGCCATCGAGATCGCCGAGCGTTACGATGTCGATCTCGGCGTCGAGCCCGAGCTTGCCAATGTCGTCAACTCGGCTGAGAAAGCCCATCGGCTGATTACGGCACTGAAGAGCCCCCGCATCAAGATCGTGCTCGATCCAGCCAATCTCTTCGAGGTCGCGACGCTCGATGAGCAGCGGAACATTGTCTCTTCCGCCATCGACCTTCTGGCCGATCGGATCGTCATGGCACATGCGAAAGATCGCAATCCGGACGGTAGTTTCGCGACCGCCGGCAAGGGTGTGCTCGACTACGCGCATTATCTCGGCCGTCTCAAGGCGATCGGCTTCGAGGGCAGTCTCGTCACACATGGCCTTTCGGCTTCGGAGGCGGCCGGTGCGGCGAGTTTCCTGAAGAGCAGTCTCGGCGGCGAAGCTGTGGGGGCAGGAAGATGAGATGGGCTGAACCGTTCGAAACCAGCGACGGGACCATTCTCAATGTCGATATGGCGGGCGAGGGCGCGTCCATAATCTTCCAGCATGGCTTATGCGGCGACGCGGCGCAGACCGACGAAGCCTTTCCGCTCGAAGCGGGTTTTCGCCGGGTAACGATCGAAGCGCGCGGCCACGGCCATTCCCAAACCGGCAATCCGGAGCAGCTGTCGATCGCGACCTTCTGCGATGATATCGCCGCCTATATCGAAAAGAACCTTATGCCGCCGATCGTGATCGGCGGCATCTCGATGGGCGCGGCGATCGCCCTGCGTCTCGCGGTCAAGCGGCCCGATCTTGTCAAGGCTCTGATCATAGCAAGGCCGGCCTGGCTGACGGCATCCGCGCCGGAGAATATGGCACCCAACGCCGAAGTCGGGCGGCTTCTGAAAACTCTGCCACTGGGCGAAGCAAAGACCGCATTCCTTGCCGGGCCGGTGGGCGTGCGGCTCGCCGCCGAGGCGCCGGACAATCTGGCCTCGCTTGCCGGTTTTTTCTCCCGCACGCCTTTGGATGTGACCGCCGAACTGCTCACCAGGATTTCCAATGATGGTCCTGATGTGACCGACGAGGAGGTCGGCAATCTCACCGTACCGACGCTGGTTATCGGCCATGATCGGGACAGCATTCATCCTCTCAGCCATGCGCGTGCTCTTGTCGAGCGGATTGCCGGCGCGCGCTTCGTGCAGATCACGCCGAAGACTGAGAGCCGTCCGCAATACGTCGCCGACTTCCGGCTTGCCATGGGCCATTTTCTGAAGGAGCTCTGAAACAATGACGACCCCCTCCAAGACCTGGATCGCCGATCTTCCGAAGGATCGCCTGATTGCCGAATTCTCGGTCTGGTCGGCCGATCTCGTGCATCTGGCGGATGATCTGGCGCGTGTCGATCCTCACGTCGACATCCTCCACATCGATGTCGCCGATGGCCATTTCGCGCCGGCCATGTTGTTTTTCCCCGATCTTGTTGCCGGCGTGCGCAAAGTGTCCGCGCGCCCGATCCATGTTCACCTGATGGTCGCCGACAGCATCCTCCTGTCGCAGATCGAGCAGTTCGCCGATGCGGGCAGCGACCTGATCAGTCTTCATGTCGAAAACGAAAGCGTCGCTGTCGAGGCTCTCGATCTTCTCGATCGCCGCGGTGTCGCTGCCGGCATGGTGCTCAAGGTCGACACCCCCGTCGAACGGGTCGAGAGATATGCTTCCCGGCTGCGCTTTGTGACGCTGCTCGGCACGGCGATTGGCGTGAAGGGCCAGGGCCTCGACGAAAAGGCTGGTGCGCGGCTTCAGCAGGCAAAGCAGATCATCGCCGGTTGCGGTGCGGCGCATCGAATCGTGCTGGCGGCCGACGGCGGTATTCGCGAGCACACCGTGCCGCTTCTGCGCCAGTCGGGTGCGGAAACGGTGGTCCTCGGTTCCCTGGCTTTCAATGCGCCATCGCTAGACGAGCGGATGGCATGGGTGCGCGCACTCTAACTCATGGTCTTCACATGCAGCAGGTTGCCATTGGAATCGACCTCGGTGGGACGCAGGTGCGCGCTGCCCTCGTCGACGAGCAGGGCAGGATTCTGGCGCGCGCAGCCGAACCGACGGATGCGTTGGCGGGCCCCGACCGCGTGCTCGCCCAAATCTGCGGCCTGACCGACGGACTGCTTGCAGCATCGAACCCCGCTTCGGTGGTGGGCGTCGGCGTATCCGCTCCGGGCCCGCTCGATACGGTCGCCGGTGTCGCCTCGAATATCCCGACCCTCTCCGGCTTTGTCGACTTTCCGCTGAAGGCGGAGTTGCAGAAGCGGTTTCCGTTTCCGGTCGACCTCGAGAATGATGCGATTGCCGCTGCCATCGGTGAGTGGCAGTTCGGAGCCGGAACGGGGCTCGACAATTTGGTGTATGTCACCGTGAGCACTGGCATTGGCGGTGGCGTTGTGTCGGATGGTCGCGTCGTGCGCGGCCGCAAGGGCATGGCAGCCCATGTTGGGCACATGTCGGTCGTGCCGAACGGAGAGCTTTGCCCCTGCGGCAACAGGGGTTGTTTCGAGGCCTACGGATCCGGAACGGCATTTGCGCGCCGCGCCCAAATCAGGGCTGTGGAATCCAGCGCGACGACAATAGGCAGCGATGGCGGCGCCATCGATAGCCGCAGCGTTTTTGCAGCAGCAAGAAATGGCGATCGTCTCGCAAATCAACTGATTGACGAGGAAGCGGAAATTCTCGGTCGCGGCTTCACCAGCCTGATCCATATCTTCAGTCCCGATATCATCGTGATGGGAGGCGGTCTTTCCCACGAGTTCGACCGACTGCAACCCGGCATTCAAGGCTACATCACGCAATGGGCAATGCCGGCATTCAAGGATGTCAGGGTAATGCTGGCGGCGTTGGACCAGAACTCGGGCCTCGTCGGCGCAGCTGCTCTGGCGTTTCTGACCGGAAAGGTCCCGGCGGTCGATCAGATTTAGAAAAGCAGGCCGATCCTGCGTGCTGTAAACGCAATGACGCAAGGCCCCTCGAGACACGGGAACGGTTTGTGCGACGGGCAGGGTCGAAATGGGCGCAGCCAAGACAATCGTCAACGTCCCCTTTCCGTATCGAGAGGTTGCTCTCCGTCAGGGCGGCGAGGCGATACTTAAGGTGCTGATCAACGGCGTCACGTGGGCCTATAATCCCGAGGGGTCGTTGACTGGTATCACCGATGCTCCAAATGTGCCTGTAGAAAAAGCACTGGAGCCGATCGTCGAACGCGGCCCGAGACTGCACCAGGCCGGCGAAGCCGGTTACCGCTGAGGAACTGAAACACCGTCCTTGGGCGGGACGCCACGCATGCGGTCCGCCCGGCAAAACGCTGTGCTGACAGTCGTCGCTCTCCATTTGGCAAGACCATCTGGCGCTTGTGAAAGACGACGGTTCTGGCGCGAATGATTTCGATAAACGACCATGAGGACAAAAATGCGCTTGATCATTCTCGGAACCGGAGGATGGGCAAACACCCATGCCATGAATTTTTCCGAAATCGCCGACGTGAAAATTGTTGCTGCTGTTGATACGGACGAGGTCCGGCTACGGGCCTTCGCGCTAAGGCATGGTATCCCACTTACCTTCACGTCGCTTGATGACGCTCTTGCCTGGGGAGAGTTTGACGCCGTGACCAATGTCACGCCGGATCGCGCGCATTATTCCACGACAATGAAGATACTCGGCGCCGGCAAGCATGTCCTCTGCGAGAAGCCGCTGGCGGTTAACTACCGCGAAGCCAAAGAGATGGCCGACGCTGCCGCTGCGTCCGGCAAGGTCACGATGGTAAACCTTACCTATCGTAATGTAGCGCCGCTGCAAGCAGCGCGTAAGATGGTGTTGGACGGACGCCTCGGCGCGATCCGCCACTTCGAAGCATCCTATCTCCAGAGCTGGCTGGTCTCAAAGGCGTGGGGCGACTGGACCAAGGAATCGCAATGGCTTTGGCGGCTGTCGACAAAGCACGGCTCCAATGGCGTGCTGGGCGATGTCGGTATCCATATTCTCGACTTCGCGGTTTTTGCCGCCGGAAGTGACGTCAAGGCGGCTGCATCGCATCTTAAGGTGTTCGACAAGAGCCCCGGAAATCGGATCGGCGAGTATGATCTCGACGCCAACGACAGTTTCCTGATGATGGCTGAACTCGAAAACGGTGCCGCTGGCGTCATCCACGCAACGCGCTGGGCAACCGGCCATCTGAACGAATTGCGCCTGCGCCTGCATGGAGACAAGGGCGCGCTGGAGGTGGTGCATACGCCTGAAGGTTCGACGCTCAGGGCCTGTGAAGGTCCCGATGCCGACAAGGCAATCTGGCGTAAGATCGACGTCGAACCGGTTATCACTAATTTCCAGCGCTTTGCAAACGCCGTGCAAAAGGGGCAGCTGGATGAGCCTGGTTTTGGCCACGCAGCCAAGCTGCAATTCGTTCTTGACCACGCAGTGAAGACGGCCGGCGCTCTGATCGAACTTTAAGCAAAGGTGCTCCAGTTCAGTGCCACCTCGGCAGGTTGCTCGTCGTCTTAAGGCCAGGGTACCGGTTGCGCGGCCTCGTTGGAGCCGGCGCCGACAGCCTCGTATAAATTCCTCAAAGGGACGTCGGCTTGCTCAGATGCGCCGGTTCAACTCGTCTTCGCTGATCCCAAAGTGGTCGAGAATGATGCCGACGTTTCGGCGATGAGACTTGAAATAGACGTCGAAGATATCGCCGAGCAACGGAACCGTCCCGCCGGCGGCGTCGATCCCGAGATTGACGGCCATGCGTGCGAGCTTTTGGGTGGGAATGCCGAGGCGTCTTGCCTCATCGATGATGAAAAGACCGATCAGGGATCCGGCAATGTCTCCGACGGCCGGGATAAGGCCGAGAATCGAGTCTGCACCGATCCGCACGCCGATGACAGGCAATCTGACCGCGGTATCCATCAGGCGCGCTATGGCGACGGCGCGCCGAATTCTTCCAAGTTCGATGGAGGTCAGATGTTTGGTGCTGGCGGAGGCTGGCATCAGCGACCTTTTGGCGCGAACGAACGTTCCGCCTCCTCCAGTGAGGGCGCGGCAAGAATGTCGTCGCATTGCTGCGAAATAGTCCGACGCAGCGAAAGCCCGGTGCCATCATCAGTTCCCATGGCCGTGAAACGCTGCAAACCCGATAAGGTTCGCCCGCTAAAGCAAGGATCATCTCGCGTCGGGGACCACGACCAATTTGCCCACAAAGTTCTTCGCCATGAAATCGGTCTGCGCGCGGTGGAATTCCGATAGTGGATAGACGCCGCCGACGAGAGGCCGGATTTTCCGGCTTTCGATATAACCGACGATCCGACGAAAGTCGACGCGGCTTCCCTGGCTTGAGCCGTGCAGCTCCAGCTGCTTCAGATACATGGTCCGCAAATCGAGCTGAACGACCGGGCCGGCGATGGCGCCGGCTGTCGTGTAGCGGCCTTCGGGGCGCAGGATCTTCAGGAGATCGTTGAACAGCGGTCCGCCGACGAGATCGGCGACGACATCGATCGGCTGGCCACGGCTGGCGGAATGGACGGCTTCGACCAGATCGCCCCTGCCGCGGGTCACCACCGCCTCGGCGCCGATATCGAGCATCGCCGCCTCCTTGCCGGGGCCGGCGACCGCGATCGGGATGGCGCCGCGGGCCCGTGCGAGCTGGATGATCGCCGAGCCGACGCCGCCCGAGGCGCCGGTCACCAGGACGCGTTCACCGGCGACAAGCCTTGCCCGTTCCAGCATGCGCTCGCCGGTCAGATAGGCGCAGCAAAAGGTGGCGAGTTCGACGTCGGTCAGATCGGTTGCGACGACATGGGCGTTCTCGGCCGGCAGTGCCATGTATTCGGCATAACCGCCGTCGCGGCCATGGCCCATGTAATCGATGTCGGCGAGGCTGTCGTCGTCGCGGTTATAGATCGAGAAGTCGACCATGACGCGTTCGCCGACGCGCGCCGGATTAACGCCGGCGCCGACGCCGACGATATGGCCGACCGTATCGGTGCCCTGAATGCGCGGGAATGTCAGCGTATTGCCTTGCCTGCGCCATGTGGAGACGGCCGACGGATCGTCCTCGGTGCCGTAGGCGCCTTGGCGGACCCAGACGTCGGTATTGTTCATGCCGCAGGCCGTGACGCGGATCAGAACCTCGCCGTCCGCGGGTCTCGGGACGGGCACGTCCCTGTCATAGACGAGCTTGTCCAGACCGCCATGGCCGGTGAGCAATACGGCCGCCATCTTTTCCGGGATTGTCATGCCGATCTTCTCCCTCAGATGTTCTTGAAGACGGTTTCAATCGTGTCCGCCGCGGCCTTGACCACGATGTCGGCCTCCTCGCGTGTCAGGCAGAGCGGTGGGGCGAAGCCGAGGATGTCGCCCTGCGGCATGGCGCGGCCGATGACGCCGCGTTCGAGGAGGGCGGAGGCAACCTGCGGGCCGATCTTGCGGCCGGCATCGAAGAACGTGCGGTCGTCCTTGTCCTCGACGAATTCGACGGCTGCCATCAGCCCGTCGCCGCGGACTTCGCCGACGTTGCGGTGGCCGCCGACGGCCTTTGCGAGTTCCGAGCGGAAATAGGCGCCGGTCGCCCCGGCATTCTCGACAATGCCGAGTTCGTCGATCAGTTCGAGATTGGCAATGCCTGCGGCAGCACAGATCGGATGGGCGGAATAGGTCCAGCCGTGACCGATCGCGCCCATCTGATCGGAACCCTGCACCAGGACTTGCCACATCTTGTTCGAAACGATCGTACCGGAAAGGGGAGCGTAGGCCGAGGTCAGGCCCTTGGCGATGGTGATCAGGTCCGGCTTCATGCCGTAATGATCCGAACCGAACATCGTGCCGAGACGGCCGAAGCCGGTGACGACTTCATCGGCGACAAGCAGGATGTCATATTTGTCGAGCACGGCCTGGATCTTCTGCCAGTAGGTTTTCGGCGGCGGCACGATGCCGCCGGTGCCGAGGATGGGTTCGCCGATGAATGCGGCGACCGTTTCCGGACCTTCGGCGATGATCATCTCCTCGAGCTTGTCGGCGCAATATTGCGAGAACTGCTCCTCGCTCATCGACCGGTCCGGGCGGCGGAAATAATAGGGGGCTTCGGTGTGCAGCACCGGCGCCCGCGGCAGATCGAAAGCGTTGTGAAAAAGCGCAAGGCCGGTGAGGCTGCCGGTCATGACGCCGGAGCCGTGATAGCCGCGCCAGCGCGAGATGATCTTCTTCTTTTCCGGACGGCCGAGGATGTTGTTGTAGTACCAGATGAGCTTGATGTTGGTCTCGTTGGCATCCGAGCCGGAGAGACCGAAATAGACGCGGCTCATGCCGGCGGGGGCGCGGTCGATGATCATCTTCGACAGCGTAATCGAGGCTTCCGTGCCGTGGCCGACATAGGCGTGGTAATAGGCGAGGTTCTTTGCCTGCTCGGCGATCGCATCGGCAATCTTCTGGCGGCCGTAGCCGACATTGACGCAATAGAGGCCGGCAAAGGCGTCGAGGCTTTTGCGGCCTGTCGTGTCGGTGATGTAGACGCCTTCGCCGCCGGCAACGACACGGGTCGGCGTCTCGCCGCGGGCATGCCCGCCCATATGGGTCGAGGGATGGAAGAAGTGATCGCGGTCCCAGGCGGTAAGTTCGTTGCTTCTGTCGAGCATGTCTAGCCTCTTTCTTGAAAATGGGGGCTCACTTGAAATGGGGTCAGGCGGCCGTGTCGATGCAGAGATATTTGAGCTCGGTGAAGGCCTCGAGCCCATGGCGTGAACCCTCGCGGCCGAGGCCGGACTGCTTCCAGCCGCCGAAGGGAATGGGAGCGCCGGTGATTTTCACGCGGTTGACGGCGACCATGCCGTATTCGAGCGCGCGGCCGAGGCGCATCTGCCGGGCGCCGTTTTCCGTGACGATATAGGCGACAAGGCCGTATTCGGTATCGTTGGCGCGAGTGATGACCTCGTCTTCCGTATCGAAGGCGGTGATGGCCGCTACAGGGCCGAAGGTCTCCTCGTGCATGATCAGCGCATCCGCCGGCACGTCGCTCAGCAGCGTCGGCTCATAAAAAAGCCGGCCGGCCTTATGGCGCTTGCCGCCGGTAACGAGCCGCGCGCCGCGCGCCAGCGCGTCGGCGACCTGTTCTTCGACCTTGGCGACGGCGCGTTCATGCATGAGCGGCCCGATCTCGGCGCCATCCTCAAGACCCGGACCAACTTTCAGTTCGGCAATGCGGTCTGCGAAGGCCTTGGCGAAGCCATCGGCGATCCCCCGCTGGACGAAAATGCGATTGGCGGCGAGGCAATCCTGGCCTGATGTGGCAAATTTGGCGTTGACGGCGATCTCGACCGCCTTTTCGATATCAGCGTCATCGAAGATGATCAGCGGGGCGTGGCCGCCGAGTTCCATCACCAGCCGCTTCAGGGTCGGGGCGCATTGGGCGGCGATCAGCCGTCCGATTCCGGTGGAGCCGGTGAAGCTCATGGCGCGCACGCGGACATCGGCACACATCCGTCCGACGATCGTTGCGGCGTTGCCGGTGACCACGTTGAAGACGCCGGTGGGAATGCCTGCCCGCTCGCCGAGCTCGGCAAGCGCCAGTGCCGAAAGCGGCGTTTCTGAGGAGGGGTGGGCGACGACCGTGCAACCGGCGGCCAGCGCCGCGGCAGCCTTCCGGGTGAGCATGGCAGAGGGGAAATTCCAGGGCGTGACGATGCCGACGATGCCGAGCGCCTCACGCCGGACGATCATTTCCGCGCCGGGCAGATGGCTGGTGACGCTTTCGGCGTTCAGCCGTTTGCCTTCCTCGGCATACCATTCGACGAAGGAGGCGGCGTAATCGATCTCGCCGCGCGATTCCGCAAGCGGCTTGCCCTGTTCGAGCGTCATGATCAGCGCCAGATCCTCCTTGGCCGCAAGCATCAGCTCAAACCATTTGCGCAGGATCGCCGCGCGGCTCTGCGGCAGCATTGCGCGCCAGCCGGCAAAAGCCTCCGACGCAGCATCGATCGCCACTGCCGTCTCATCGGCGTCAAGGCTAGCAACCCAGGCCAGCGTCGCCGAAGAGGCGGGATCGGTGACCTCGAAACTTTTCCCTGATTTGCCGGCGATCCACCGGCCGCCGACATAGGCCAGATCGCGCAGGAGATGACGGTCGGCGAGCCGCGACAGCGCGTCATGATAGGCGGGGCGGGCAAAAACGGCGGTCATGTCCATTCTCCTCGTGGCGGTTGACGTCAGTCTTCCACGGGAGCGGGCGAGAGATTGTCTGTTGGCTGATGCAAAAAGAGAGAGATGGTCTAAAGGATGGCGGCCTGACAGAGAGATTGTCTACGACGCGGCCTGTTCCTCGCCGGTGGCAGTGAAGGACGAGACCGGAAGGACTGTGTCCTCCTTGACCGTCTTGGTGACGATGTAGGTGAAGTAGCGGTCGATGCCGAGTTCGCGGTCGAGAAGCCCGTCGACCAGCCGCTGATAGGCATCGATATCGGGCGCGATGATTTTCAGGATGTAATCGACGCCGCCGCCGACAGACCAGCAGGCGACGATCTCCGGGATTGCGCTGATGGCCCGCTCGAAGCGCTCGAAATCCGCCTGGCGATGGTTGGCGAGCGTCACTTCCATCATCACGCTGGCGACCGGCGCAATGCGCCGCGGCGCGATGCGTGCGTGATAGCCGGTGATGATCCCGGCCTTTTCGAGCTTTCGCAGCCGCATCCAGCACGGCGTCGGCGACAGCCCGGCCTTTTCGGCCAGCGCCAGTTTGGTGATGCGGCCGTCGCGCTGGACGGCGTCGAGAATGCGCAGGTCGATGGCGTCGAGCTTCATGGTGCTTTCTTTAGAAAGAAATCATTTCAAACGCAGGGAAAAGACAATGGGAGCGCATTTTGGCATTGTCAATTGAACTGATTTTCAGCAGTGTTGAAATCATGACAAAGTGGCGCCCCGATCCCTCGCAACTTCGCCGGCCGGCCTATCTTTCGCTTGCCGAACAGATCGCAAACGCGATCACCGACGGCAAGCTCACCGACGGCACACAATTGCCGCCGCATCGCAAGCTGGCGGACGACCTGCATCTTTCCGTGCAGACGGTCAGCCGCGCCTATGACGAGCTGATCCGTCGGGGGCTGATATCAGGCGAGATCGGACGCGGCAGCTTCGTCCAGACCAGGCCGCGTGAACCGGAGCCGCCCTATCTGCCGGAACGGCTGGGCGAGGTGATCGATCTGTCGATCCTGAAACCGGTCTGCGAGCAGATCCATTTGGAAAGGCTGCGGCAGGCCTTCGGCTGGCTTTCGGAAAACCTGCCTTCCAGCTCGGCGCTGTCGTTCAGGCCGAACATGGTGTTTCCGCGCCACCGCGCCGTCGCCACGGAATGGCTGGCGCGCTGCGGGCTGGAGATATCGCCGCTGAACATCAGCGTGACGAACGGTGCGACATCGGGCATGACCGTGGCGTTGATGAGCGTTGCCCCGCCCGGCTCGACGGTTGCGACCGAAGCCATCAGCCATCATACGCTCGTTCCGCTCTCGACCTATCTCGGTCTGCACCTGGAAGGGTTGGCGATCGACGAGGAGGGCATGATCCCCGATGCGCTGGACGAAGCCTGCCGGAAGGGACCGATCCGGGCGATTTTCCTGCAGCCCTCGGTGATCAATCCGATGGCGGCGCTGATGAGCGCGGAACGCAGACAGGCGCTCGCCACTGTCGCCGCCAAACATGATATCGCGATCATCGAAAACGATATTCTCGGCCCGATGGTCGAGAATCGTGCGCCGCCGATGGCCGCGTTTGCGCCGGAGCGGACACTCTACGTTACGAGCTTCACGAAAATTACCGTTCCGGGCCTGCGGATCGGCTATCTCACCGCGCCTGACCGCTATGTCGCCGCCGTCGCCAACCGGCATCTCGTCTCCAACTGGATGGCGACGCCTGCCATGGCCGAGATCGCCACCCGCTGGGTCAGCGACGGCACGGCGATGGAACTGGTCAACTGGCAGCGCCGCGCCCTTTTGAGCCGGCATGCGATCGCGGCGGAGATGCTGGCCGGCCAGCCATACCGGGCGCATCCGCAAAGCCTGCACGTCTGGCTGCCGCTCTCCGGCAACCATACCGAAGACGGGTTCGTATCGCAGGCAAGGCTGCGCGGCGTGGCGATCGCGCCCGGCAAATCGTTCCACACCACCGATCAGGGCTGGACGCCGGCCGTGCGCATCTCGCTCGGTTCGACGACCGAAAGCGAGCTGCGGACCGGGCTCGGCATCGTCGCCTCATTGGCGCAGGGAAATCCGCAAGAGCTGCTGCTCGCGATCTGATGCAAATGCCTTGCGTTTGAGCATATGCAGAATAATTGTCATGATATTATTTTACGAATTGACATGATTTTGATGGGCCGTCATCGTTAGGACATTGCTTGTCTCAACAGGGAGAGACATGAATGCTTCCGCCCATCATCCGCATTGACAACATCGTCAAGAAATACGGCCCGCTGACCGTGCTCGACGGCCTGTCGATGAATGTCATGCCGGGCGAGAAGCTGGCGCTGATCGGGCCATCCGGCTCCGGCAAGACGACGATCCTGCGTATTCTGATGACGTTGGAGACGATCAGCGGCGGCCATATCGAAGTCGACGGCGAACAGCTCTACCATATGCCTGGTAGCAGTGGGCTGGTGCCGGCCGACGAACGGCACCTGCATCGGATGCGCGAAAAGATCGGCATGGTCTTTCAGCATTTCAATCTGTTCCCGCACAAATGCGTGCTCGACAACGTGACGCTGGCGCCGATGCTGACCAAGGGCATCAAGCGGCCCGTGGCGGAAAAACGGGCGATGGAGCTTCTCGACATGGTCGGCTTGGCCGACAAGGCTAAAAGTGTCCCGGCGCAGCTTTCCGGCGGGCAAAAGCAGCGCGTCGCCATTGCTAGGGCGCTGGCGCTATCGCCGAAGATCATGCTGTTCGACGAGGTGACCTCGGCGCTTGACCCGGAACTGGTCGAGGAGGTGCTGAACGTCATGCGGCGGCTGGCGTCCGAGAGCGACATGACCATGCTTCTCGTCACGCATGAAATGGGCTTCGCCCATGATTTCGCCGACCGTGTGCTGTTCTTCGATCGCGGCAAAATCGTCGAGGAAGGCAAGCCGGGCGACATCTTTCGCAATCCGAAACAGGAGAGAACGCAGACCTTCCTGCGCAAGATCATTGCGGCGGGGCACCGCGTCTGACCTCAGACATTGCCCGCAAGAACAAACTCAAGGAAAATCAGAGGAGTTGGGAACGATGAAAACACGATATCTTTTGAGCGCCGCCAGCCTGTCAGTGCTTCTGATCACGGCGGCTTCGCCTGCCTCCGCCGCCGATGACAAGCTCGAGCAGTTGAAGGAGCAAGGCTTTGCGCGTATCGCCATCGCCAACGAGCCGCCGTTCACCGCCGTCGGCGCCGACGGCAAGGTTTCCGGCGCGGCCCCCGATGTGGCGCGCGCAATATTCGAAAAGCTGGGCGTCAAGGAAGTGGTCGCCTCGATCTCGGAATATGGCGCAATGATCCCCGGCCTGCAGGCCGGCCGCCACGACGCGATCACCGCAGGCCTCTTCATGAAGCCCGAGCGCTGCAACGCCGTCGCCTATTCCGAACCGATCCTTTGCGACGCCGAAGCTTTCGCGCTCAAGAAGGGCAACCCGCTGAAGCTGACGAGCTACAAGGACATCGCCGACAATCCGGACGCCAAGATCGGCGCGCCGGGCGGCGGTACCGAGGAGAAGCTGGCGCTTGAGGCCGGCGTGCCGCGCGATCGCGTCATCGTCGTTCCGGATGGCCAGAGCGGCATCAAGATGCTGCAGGACGGCCGCATCGACGTCTACTCGCTGCCGGTTCTGTCGATCCACGATCTGATGGCCAAGGCGAACGATCCGAACCTCGAGACCGTCGCACCCGTCGTCAATGCGCCGGTCTATTGCGATGGCGCGGCCTTCCGCAAGCAGGACGTTGCGCTCCGCGACGCCTTCGATGTCGAGCTGAAGAAGCTGAAGGAATCCGGCGAATTCGCCAAGATCATCGAGCCCTACGGTTTCTCGGCCAAGGCGGCGATGTCGACGAGCCGCGAAAAGCTTTGCGCCGCGGCGAAGTAACAAGGGGTTAGCAGCCGGCCATGTCATGGACATGGCCGGATTGTCCCCGAACGATCTTCCAAAGCGCGTCGCGATCTTTCAGATTGGCACCTCGCGCTTTAGGTCCTTGTTTTTACGCATGTCGTTCTCGCAAAAGCGCTGCACAGTTTTGCGCGACATGCTCGAAGAAGTGAGTTGCCGATGTCGGTATGGTCCGGCTATCTGACACTGATCCTTGAGGGCGCCCTGGTGACGCTCGAACTGACGATCATGGGATCTGCGCTGGCGCTGGTGATGGCCTTCCTGGCGGGCCTCGGCCGGTTGTCGCGCTTCTTCGCCGTGCGCGCGTTGGCGACGGCCTATATCGAGTTCTTCCGCGGCACCTCGATCTTCGTCCAGCTCTTCTGGGTCTATTTCGTACTGCCTTTCGCGGGCTTGACCCTGACGCCGCTGCAGGCGGGCGTGTTGGCGCTCGGGCTGAATGTCGGCGCCTATGCGGCGGAAGTGGTGCGCGGCGCCGTCAAGGCCGTCGGGCGCGAACAGTCGGAAGCCTGCATCGCGCTCAACCTTTCGCGATACCAGCGCATGCGCCACGTCATCCTGCCGCAGGCGCTGCCGCTGATGCTGCCGACCTTCTGCAACAATGCGATCGAACTCTTGAAGGGCACGGCCGTCGTGTCGCTGATCTCGCTGACCGATATGACGTTCCAGGCGCAGGTAGTGCGGGCCCAAACCGGCAACACGCTGGTGCCCTTCGCGACGATCCTCATCCTCTATTTTCTCATGGCCTCGGCGATCTCCGCGACGATGCGCTGGCTGGAGCGACGGATGGCGCGCAGCCTCGACGGCATAAGGACCTGATCAGATGGAATGGGATTGGGACTTCGTCTGGCAGATCATGCCGACCCTTCTCGAAGGGTTCAAGATCACTCTTCTCGCGACCATCCTCGGCGCTGCCGTCGCCATGATCGTCGGCCTGGGGCTCGCCATTGCGCGACGCTCACCGGTCGCCGGCATTTCCAGGACGGTCGCTTTCGTCTCGGAATTCATCCGCGGCACGCCATTGCTGGTGCAGCTCTACTTCATCTTCTACGTGCTGCCGGATATCGGCATTCGGCTGGCGCCGCTGGTCGCCGGCGTCATCGGCATGGGCATTCACTATGCGACCTATACCGCCGAGGTCTATCGCGCCGGCATCGAGAACGTGCCGCGCGGCCAATGGGAGGCGGCCAAGGCCACCAATTTGACGACGCGCCAGGCCTGGATCCACGTGATCCTGCCGCAGGCGATCCCGCCGATGATCCCGGCGCTCGCCAATTATTTCATCGCCATGTTCAAGGAAACGCCGCTGCTTTCGGCGATCACCGTGCTCGAACTCATGAACCAGGCAAAGAGCATCGCCAACAGCAACTACCGCTACATCGAGCCGATGACGCTGGTCGGTGTCTTCTTCCTCGTCATCAGCCTGATCTCGGTCGTGGGATTACGCTGGCTCGAAGAACGCTACGCCAGGATGGATGACTGACCATGACCGCAGAGATCGAGATCATCCCGGCCGGCCGGCTGCCGCGGCTGGAGGACCGGCCGCTGGAAAAGCGCATCGGCCTGGTCATCCTCGCGACGGACCATACAACGGAAGTCGACTTCCAGCGTATGGTCGCCAGCGATCGCCTCGGCGTCTATGTCAGCCGCATCCACTATGCCAATCCGGTCACGCCGGAAAACCTCTTGAAGATGCAGCCGTCGCTGACGGAAGGCGCGGCACTGATCCTGCCGGGCGAGGCGCTCGATGCCATCGTCTATTCCTGCACCTCCGCCTCGGTGGTGATCGGCGACCGGAACATCGAGGCGGCGATCCATGCGGGCAAACCCGGCGTTCCCGTCGTGACGCCGACGGCTGCCGCCGTAACCGGCCTGAAGGCGCTGGGCGCCAGGCGGATTTCGGTGCTGACGCCCTATACGATCGAGACCAGCCGGCCGATGGCGGATTATTTCGCGGAGCTTGGCTTTGCTATCGACCGCTTCACCTGTCTCGGCCTGACCGATGATCGCGAGATGGCGCGGATCGCGCCGGACGAGATCCTTGCCTTCGCACGCCAGGCGCTGGCGCCGCAGTCGGACGCGCTGTTTATTTCCTGTACGGCCGTGCGGGCAGCAGAGGTCGCGGCCCGGATCGAGGCTGAAGTCGGCAAGCCGGTGGTCACTAGCAATCTCGCGACCGCCTGGGCTTGCCTGCGGCTTTGCGGCGATGATCGGGCGCGGCCCGAACTCGGTCAATTGATGACCAAGCCCTATCGGGAAGGCTGAGATCATGGTGAGCACCTTGCCCGTTTCGCTGGAGGATATCCACGCCGCGGCCCGCCGGATTGCCGGCCGCGTGCTCTGTACATCGATGGTGCAGTCCGCTTCACTTGGCGAATTGGCCGGCGCGCCTGTCCATCTCAAGCTCGAACATCATCAGACGACCGGCAGTTTCAAGCTGCGCGGAGCGACCAACGCGGTGCTTTCTTTGTCGCCGGCGGAGCGCTCGCGCGGCTTCGTCGCGGCCTCGACCGGAAATCACGGCCGTGCACTTGCCTATGCGGCAAAGGCGGAAGGTGCCGTCGCGACCATCTGCATGTCGCGGCTGGTGCCGGAGAACAAGGTTTCGGAAATCCGCCGCCTCGGTGCCGATGTCCGTATCATCGGAAGGTCGCAAGACGAAGCGCAGCAGGAGGTCGACCGGCTGGTGCGCGAGGAGGGGCTGGTGATGGTCCCGCCCTTTGATGATCCTGATGTCGTGGCCGGGCAGGGGACACTGGGGCTTGAAATCATCGACACCTTGCCGGAGGCGGCAATCGTGCTGGTGCCGCTCTCGGGCGGCGGCCTGGCGGCCGGCGTTGCCGCCGCGGTCAAAGGCATCAGCTCGAAGACCAAAGTGATCGGCCTGACGATGGAGAAGGGTGCCGCGATGAAGGCAAGCCTCGATGCTAGACGGCCGGTGCAGGTCGAGGAGGTATCGAGCCTTGCCGACTCGCTCGGCGGCGGCATCGGCCTCGACAATCGCGTGACCTTGGCCATGTGCCGAGACCTTCTCGACGAGGTCATCCTGCTGACGGAAGCGGAAATCGCCGCCGGCATGCGCCATGCCTATGCCTGCGAACGCCAAATCGTCGAAGGCGCGGGCGCGGTCGGCATTGCAGCGCTTCTTGCCGGGAAAATTGTGGGGAACGGTCCCATCGTCGCGATCCTGTCCGGGCAGAATGTCGACATGGAACAGCACAGGCGGGTGATCAATGGCAAGGCGGCACTCTGTGGGGAGGAGGGACCATGAGCCGGATGATCATTCTGACGGAAGCGGAACTGCGGAAAGTCATCGCGCTTGATCGCGATGCGGTTGATTGCGTCGAGGCCGCTTTCGCAGCGCTTGCGACCAAGGCTGTCGCCATGCCGCCGATCCTGCGGCTCGACATTCCGGAATATCGGGGCGAAGTCGACGTAAAGACCGCCTATGTGCCCGGCATCGAGGGCTTCGCAATCAAGATCAGCCCCGGCTTCTTCGACAACCCCAAGATCGGCCTGCCGAGCACCAACGGCATGATGGTGCTGCTGTCGAGCCGAACCGGACTGGTGCAGGCGCTGCTCTTGGACAACGGCTATCTCACCGACGTGCGCACCGCAGCGGCCGGCGCCGTCGCGGCAAAACATCTGTCGCGGGAAAATGCGTCCGTGGCCGCGATCTTCGGCGCCGGCATGCAGGCGCGGCTGCAGCTCGAGGCACTGACGCTGGTCCGGCCGATCCGCGAAGCGAGGATATGGGCGCGCGATTCTGCCAAGGCGCAAAGCGTGGCAGCGGAACTGGCCGCAAAGCTCGGCTTTTCCGTCACCGCCACACCGGACGCCAGAGGCGCAGTGACCGGCGCCGATCTCATCGTTACCACCACGCCTTCCGAAACCCCGATCATCGAGGCCGGGTGGCTGGAACCCGGACAGCATCTGACGGCCATGGGCTCGGACACCGAACACAAGAACGAGATCGATCCGGCCGCCATTGCGGTTGCTGACCTCTACGTCGCCGACAGCCTGAAGCAGACGCGCCGTCTCGGCGAGTTGCATCACGCAATCGATGGCGGCCTGGTCGCAGATGACGCGATCTTTGCCGAGCTCGGCCAGATCGTTGCCGGCCGGACGCGGGGACGGACGCGCAACGACCAGATCACCATTGCGGACCTGACCGGAACCGGCATCCAGGACACCGCCATCGCCACGCTCGCCTTTACCCGCGCCGGCGCGGCCAATGCCGGGACCACATTCGAAAGCTGACCGGCGCGGCGCCGGAAGAGAAGGGAAGAAACATGACAAAGCCCAAACTCAAATTCTCGCTCGGCGAATATGCCGCGCGGCTGGAAAAGACACGGCGTGCCATGGAGGCGAAGGGTGTCGACCTGCTGATCGTCAGCGATCCGTCGAATATGGCCTGGCTGACCGGCTATGACGGCTGGTCCTTCTACGTGCACCAGGCGGTGATCGTGCCGCCGCAGGGCGAGCCGATCTGGTTCGGCCGCGGCCAGGATGCCAACGGCGCCAAATTCACTGCCTATCTGAAGCACGACAACATCGTCGGTTATCCCGATCACTACGTGCAGTCGACCGAGCGCCACCCGATGGACTACCTCTCGGGCATCCTGACCGAGCGCGGCTTCGGCAAGCTGACGATCGGTGTCGAGATGGACAATTACTGGTTTTCGGCGGCGGCCTTTGCGGCGCTGCAAAAACATTTGCCGAACGCGCGCTTTGTCGACGCGACCGCCCTCGTCAACTGGCAGCGAGCCGTCAAGAGCGACACCGAGATCGGCTATATGCGCAATGCCGCCCGAATCGTCGAGGCGATGCACGCCCGCATCTTCGACAAGATCGAAGTCGGCATGCGCAAGTGCGATCTGGTCGCGGAAATCTATGATGCCGGCACCCGCGGCGTCGACGGCATCGGCGGTGATTATCCGGCGATCGTGCCGCTGCTGCCGTCCGGCGTCGAGGCATCGGCACCGCACCTGACCTGGGACGACCGGCCGCTGAAGAAGGGCGAGGGCACCTTCTTCGAGATCGCCGGCTGCTACAACCGCTATCACCTGCCGCTGTCGCGCACCGTCTTCCTCGGCAAGCCGACGCAGGCCTTTCTTGATGCCGAAAAGGCGACGCTGGAAGGCATGGAAGCCGGTCTTGCAGTCGCCAGACCCGGCAATACCTGCGAGGATATTGCCAACGCCTTCTTCGCGGTGCTGAAGAAATACGGGATCGTCAAGGATAACCGCACCGGTTATCCGATCGGCCTTTCCTATCCGCCGGACTGGGGCGAGCGCACTATGAGCCTGCGACCGGGCGATCGGACGGAGCTGAAGCCCGGCATGACCTTCCATTTCATGACCGGTCTCTGGCTCGACGACATGGGTTTCGAAACGACCGAGAGCATCCTCATCACCGACAGCGGCGTCGAGTGCTTCGCCAAAGTGCCGCGCAGGCTGATGGTCAAGGATTGAGGCTGTCATGACAGAGATTGGCTTGCGGCCGTCGCCGATCAGCGCGACGGTCAATTTCGCCGCCGAGGGCATCCAGCACGGCTTCCTGCGTCTGCCTTACAGCCGCGACGATTCCGCCTGGGGATCGGTGATGGTGCCGATAACGGTCGTCCGGAACGGCACGGGCCCCACGGCCCTTCTGACCGGCGGCAACCACGGCGACGAGTATGAAGGACCGATCGCGCTCTTCGATCTTGCCCGCACGCTGAAGGCCGAAGAGGTGAGGGGCGCAGTCATCATCGTGCCGGCCATGAATTATCCGGCATTCCAAGCGGGAACCAGAACCTCGCCGATCGACAGGGGCAACATGAACCGCAGCTTCCCGGGCCGGCCGGACGGCACGGTGACCGAGAAGATCGCCGACTATTTCAGCCGTGTGCTTCTGCCGATGGCGGATCTCGTCCTCGACTTCCATTCCGGCGGCAAGACGCTCGATTTTCTGCCGTTCTGCGCAGCCCACGTCCTGCCGAACAAGCAGCAGCAGGAAAAAGCTTTCGAATTCGTGAGAGCGTTTGCGGCACCCTATTCGATGAAGATGCTGGAGATCGATGCGGTCGGCATGTACGACACCGCGGCCGAGGAGATGGGCAAGATCTTCATCACCACGGAACTCGGCGGCGGCGGCACCGCCACGGCCAAAAGTGCGGCGATTGCCAAGCGCGGCACCACGAACGTGCTACGCCACGCAGGGATTGTCGCCGGCGCCGTCGATCCCGGTCCGACGACTTGGCTCAACATGCCGGACGGCCGCTGCTTCTCCTTCGCGGAAGAGGGAGGTCTGATCGAACCTGTCATCGATCTCGGTGAAGCCGTCACTGACGATGCGGTGATCGCGCGCATCTATCCGACCGGGCGGACCGGGGTGGCGCCGCGCGAGATTCGCGCCGGCATGAACGGTATTCTCTGTGCCCGGCATTTCCCGGGGCTGGTCAAGGCTGGTGACTGTGTTGCCGTCGTGGCGATCGTCGACGACTAAGGTAGATCGACGATCACACGTCAAGCCGCTTTCTGCGGTCTTGACCCGCCGGCCGCCGCGTCGATCTGAAAGCGGTTTACCACCCCTTCCAACGTCTGCGTTTGGCTGCCAAGCGCCCGGCAGGCCGAGGCGGTTTCGACGGCCATGGCTGCGTTGCGTTGCGTTACCTGATCGAGGGCGTTGACGGAGGCGTTAATCTCACCGATCGCCACCGCCTGCTCGGCGGACACCGAAACGATGCGGGCGATCAGCCCGGCAACCTGCTCGACCTGTCCTTCGATTTCCAGCAGCGCTTTGCCGGTGCGGTTGACAAGCTGCACCCCGCTGGAGACCTGAGACGAAGAGGTGGAAATCAGTGCTCTGATCTCCTTGGCGGCGTTGGCCGAGCGCAAAGCGAGTTCGCGCACTTCCTGCGCCACCACGGCAAAACCCTTGCCCGCCTCGCCCGCACGGGCGGCTTCAACCCCGGCATTGAGTGCCAGAAGATTGGTCTGGAAGGCGATTTCATCGATGACATTGACGATATCGCCGATCTGGGAGGACGAGCCTTCGATCCTTTCCATGGCGGCGATTGCTTCGCGAACGACGGCTGCCGAATGTTCGGCGCTGGTGCGGGTCTCGGCCATCATACCGGTTGCCTTGCCGGCATGAGCGGAGGCGTCTTTCGCCTTGGTATTCATCTCATCGAGCGCGGCTGTGGCCTCCTCGAGCATTGCGGCTTGCTGTTCCGTGCGCGACGCAAGACTGTCGGCCGCATCGGTGATGCCGGCCGAGGAACTGCCCACTTGCTTGGAGGTCTGGGCGATCTCCGCCATCGAAGCGCAAAGCGCGTCCATACTGTCGTTGAACTTGGCGCGCAAAGTCTCGTAGGCGGCGGCGAACGGCGTCGTGATCCGGCAATCGAGATTGCCGGTCGACAGCTGTTCCAGGCCGTATGTCAACCGATCGATCACCGTTTCGCGGATCTGCTCCTCGGCGGCTCTTTCGGCCAGTTGGCTGCGTTCGCGCTCAAATTCCGCGTCGCGAAGTGCGGTCTCGCGCTTCTGCGCCTCCTGCCGTTCGAGCGCGTTGCGGCGGAATACCGCCACGGCCTTGGACATGGCTCCGATCTCGTCGGACCGCTTGGCATAGGGAACATCGGTCGAAAAGTCGCCTTCGGCAAGGTTGCCCATATAGGCCTTCATGCCATCGAGCGGCACGATCGCCCGTCGACGCAGGAGATAAAGCCCCACCAGCAAAAGCCCGAACGATCCGAAGCCTGCAGCACCCGCATAGATCGTCCAGGTGACGATCTCCGAGGCGGCATTGCGCTCCTCGCCCTTCAGGAAGGCGTCGGAATTGGCAACGAGTTTCTCGACCGCGTCCTGGTGCGAATGAAAGGCGACGCGCAGCTGCTCGATCGCACCATGCGCCTTGTCTTCGTCCTTGGCATTCAGGGCCGGGATGATCTCACGGTTCATCACTCCCCAGAATGCATCGCCCTTGGCGATGACATCGTTTTCAAGCTCGTCCTTCAAAGCCTGCGGCAGCCGGGTGGTTTTCCAATAGGCACGGCGGTCGTCGTAAGCGGCTTTGAGATTTGCGATCTTGGCAAGATTGGTTTCTGTGAGCTCTGGAAATTTGCTCGCCTCGAAGGACAGCATGTAGGATTCCACCACAAACAGTGGCGGCGGCAGAATATCGGCGATCAAATCCTTGCCGTAGACGACCTGTTCGTACACCGGCCCGTTGACTTTCAGCCTTTCGAGCGCCGACTGCTGCAATCCAATCGACATGAAAAGGCCTGCTGAAACGGCGACACCAAACGCAACCAAACTACGGGCAATAGTGAATGCCAAGGACTGTCTCCCGAATAATATGGCTTCTCCGGTTCGAGACGCCTGATCCCTGGTGCAGTATTATGTCGTGAGAACACTGAAATATGGTTAATTATTTTGGAGATCTAGGCGGAATAAGAGCCATGAATACTTGTGGTATCAAGCCATCATTTGTCATCCTTGATGGCTGACAGGTTAATGCTGCGCACACAGGTGAAGGGACACCAACTTGGCTGAACCTCTTGCTGCTCGTCGAGGGCGTGGAATGTCGGCTCCAGATGGCATGATAGCCGCGATTGCGCGGGTTAGAGGCGGTCGGCTTGCGACGTGAAACCTGTAGGACTTTGCGACCACAGATCTTGAGTTGATCTCACCATGGCAATTTTGAATTCCCGAAACATGCTTTGCGTTCGTAGCTGAGAGGCCTTTCAGGCCAAACGCATGAGCTTTTCGTTCAGGCTGCCGATCTCGCGCAGGAGCTCGACCAATCTGTCCGTGTTTTCCTGGCTGAGCCGGCCCGTTTCGCCGCTGCCGTTCCAAAGATCTTGAAATTCCTGGCTCATGGTGCGTGCGCTGCTCATAATTTCGATGATTTGAGCGCGGTTTTCCCAGGTTGCAACAATGGTCGGTTCGTCCATCTCCATCGACATGTCCGGTTCGCGTTCCAGCAAAAACAATTCCTGATTCCTCTTGGGCGATGACGGTTTGGTTCGGATGGCGCCATCCAGCCTACGGGATGGGCCATTCCTGCGATGACTCAGGAGCATGGGTTTGACAGTCTCGGCATGATTGAAAATCAAACGATTGGCTAGCGGGTGTGGGGCGGACACGTTAGCCAATCGGCAAACCCTTCCTGGAATCACCCGGAGTAGAATTCGCATGAACAATAAATGGGAAAATTTCCCATTTGTCAATGCCGATGACAGCGTTTTCAGTGCGGACCCGGCCCCGGGGGCGGCGGCCCAGGAGGCGGGCCGTCCTGCGGTGGCGCCCCGCCTCTATCCGGAGCAGGAAAATCTCGGTCCGGCCCGCCTCTGCCGAAGGGCGAACGATCGGGAGGCGGTCGATCCGAAGGGCCACCTGGACGTCGCGAACCGAAGTCGTGCGGAATGCGCCCGTCGGGAAAGCCGGTCATTCTGCTTGAGTCCCGCACGCCGACATCGACGAAGCCATGACCATCAGGAGATGGCGGCGTCGTACCGAAAGGCGCGGAGCCTCTGGGTCCCGCGCCCGGCCTGTCCTTATCCGTCGGCTGGAAGGTCTCGACGTTGACGATGCCTTGTTTCAAGCCCGGCACCAGGGGTTCAGCCTGAATGCGCGTGATGATTAATCGATCGGCGACGGCCTTGAGACGCACGAGCGTTTGCTTGCCGGCCAGATATCCATGCGTGCTTCCAAGCGAAAGGCCGCCGATCAGGACGCGATTGCTGCTCTTGACAGGGATGCCGCGAACATGGGCGCCTTCGGAAACGGAGCGAGGCTCGATGCGCCGGGCAATGATCGTGCCGTCAGGTTTGCGGATGCCGAACACGGCGACCCGCTTGCCCTTGCGCAGGCCCTTCGTCGCGACACCCGTCGTGTCGATCGTTTGCCCCAGTACGGTCATGCCGGTCTTGTCTATCCGGTCGATGCGGCCCTGGACTTCGCTGACGATGGTGATGCGGGCGGCAAGCTTGCCCGTCAGCAGTACCCGGGCGACATGACCGACCTTCATTGCGCTGGCGCGAACGCGCCGGCCGTCGATTTCGATCGGTGTCGTCGCGCTGAACGGTATGTGGATGTTGTTGACGATGATGCTTCCAAAGCCCTGGATAGTTCCGACGATGCCCGTTCCGCCGATGCCGTGATCTTCGTTTTCCCCACCGCCCTGGATGGAAAGTCCGGATCCGCCGATGCCGTGATCGCTGGTGCCCGTCGGCTGCGCGGCGGCAATCTTCGGCCCCAGGACCTGAAGCGCTATTCCGGCCAGCAGAAATTGCCTTCTCGAGATCGCCGACGGGGTCATTCGCCCGTCTCCGTCTTCGATGCGGCGTCTGGCTGAAGATCGGCCTCGCCCTCCTCGGTCATGACATAGAGCCCGGTGATCCAGCGGCTGCTGCCGCCGGGGTCGTCCTTGATGGCCTGATGGGCGATCTTGTTGAGTTTCAGGAGCAGCGCCATCCCCTCCTGCCGCGCAATCTCGTCGAGCCGGGCCGCCAGCTCGGGGGACATCCCGTCGTAGTGAACCGCACGTTCGAAGTAGGGTGGAGGCTCGTTCATCAGGTTCATGACCGACGCCTGCACATGGTCACGGAGGTTGCGCGTAAAATAATGCCGGCGGGCTTCGTCACCGGCATTGGGAACTATTGAGGAGAGCTCGAGCTGGATCCAGCCGTTCTGATCGACAACGACGATGCCTTTATCCAGCCAGTCGTCCAGAATGGAGCGGGGATGGACGTCCTTGGTGATGTCGCTCACCAGGCTCTCGAATGACGGACCGCCGTCGCTGGAGGTCCGGGGCAGGGCGCTCGGCCGATCGTCCGCATCGCAATAAAACGGATCGGCAAGCCATCTGGCGAGAATGCGGCTTGTCTGCGAAACGCCGGTGGTCAGGAAGGATGCCGCAAGCACCTGTCCGCGCAGCCGGTTGACGTCCTTGCGGTGAATGCCGGTCAGAAGCGAGATGCGGCTATCCGTCTGGTTCTTGTTCGGCAGCGCAAATTCCTTCTCTGCGACCTCGATATAGAGGCGGCGAAGAACGGTCGAAAACGAGATGAAGTTGAAGCCGGAGGCGAGTGCGAGCTTGACCAGCGGGCGAAGCACGCGGATCAGCATGGCCTGCAAGGTCTCTTCGGAGAACGGAAGCTTTGCGCGCGGCTTTGACATTAACAACACACTCGGTCTCTGAAAGACCATTGCCGGCAGACCTTCGACAATCGTCTTCAGTCTCCCCTATGGGAAAGTCCAGACTGCCGCAACGGACGAGCCATATGCAAGACCGGTTTATGCCATGCTTCCTGGTGGCGCGGCCGTGATCGCGCCGCTATTCGGAAGATATTTTTCGCCTTCTGTCAATGCGTTACCGGATGCGGTTCGGGTGACAGCACTGCGCCATGGCGCCAGTCGATCAGCCGGTCGATGCGCGCAATCTTGTGGAAAACCTCAAAAACGTCGAAGGACGTGCCTTTCTCGATGTGGGCTGCCAGCAGCTCGCAAAGCTCAAATATTTCAGGGGGCGTACCGGTCATCTCGACGCCGTCATCCGTGAAGACACCCGATCGTGGCCATGCCCGCGTCTGTTGCTCGTCGAGTTTGCTGCCGACGAAGGGGATCGTATCGATGATGCCGGAAGCAAGCGCGAAGGCCGCTTCCGCCACGATTTCGGAACACGTCGTGTTGGGCTCCCTCGCTAAGGCCGGTATTTGCATCCGCTTGAATTCCCGCATTTTTCAATCCGTCAGAGATAGTTGACCAGGCTCAGGCTCTGGAGTTTCGAGACGAGCGTGTAGGCCGTTTCCAATTGCGTCTGCAGCTGGTTGACGAGCGTCGAAGCCTCATAGGTATCCACACCCTGGAGATCGACGAGGTTTCCCTGAAGCAGAGTGGATTGAGCGTCGAGGGCGTCATTTGCCTTTTCGAGCCGCTCTTGCGCGAGGCCGAGTTCGCTTTGCTGCGTCACGATCCCGGAGGTCGCCTGCGCCGCATAGGCGATCGCCTTGGATGCGACGGTGCTCTGTGCGTCGGAGCTGAGATCCTGGCCGAAGAGGGCGGAGACGACGACGGATGCCAGCGCGAGATAACGCATGCCTTCGGAATTGGCGTTGGTCGACGAGGTGATGGTTTCCGATCCGCTGATCCGGCTCGTCATGTCGGTGCTGGAAGCGGTCGACCAGCCGTCGGAAGTGTCCGTCCAGGCGCTCTCGGAGAACATCGGCTCGACCGTGTCCGTGATGAAGCTGCCAATTTCCTCGCCTGTCAACTCGTTGACGTCTTTTCCGAGACCGGTTGCATAATCGTTCAGCGCCGAAACGATCGCATCCGAGACCGCCGAGGATTGATCGCTCAGAGGCTGGCTGTCGAGGTTCGTCCCGCCGAACAGGAATTCGCCATTGACCGACGTGTTTGCCGTCGAGACCAACTGCGAAATCGTGGCGCCCGCCGTCTGCAGGGCAACGGCGATGCTTGTCGTATCCTGGCTCGCCTGGAGCGCCGTCAGATTCGAGACCAGGCTGTCGCCGGCATCCTTGAGGCTCGAAAGGGCGGCTTGCGATGCGTCCATCCGCAACTCGACGACGGCATTGCTCGTCTTGAACGAGGCAGCCTGGGCGATAGCGCTGGTGAGATTGATCGACTTTGCAGCGCCGTTGCCGAGGGATACGCCGATATCGGCGTAAGTTCCCGTCGTTGCTTCCGTCGAGGCCTGCTGCAGCTTGTTTTGGGACTGGCTGATGGTGAGCCGCAAAACATTCTGCATCGCCGATGATGAGACAAAAGATGCTTTCATGACTAGCTCGCTATGTCGAGGAGCGACTGGAACATCTCGTCGATGACGTTCAGGATCTTCGTCGCCGCTTTGTAGGATTGTTCGATGTCGAGAAGCAGCGTCAGTTCCTCGTCGAGGTTGACGCCGGTTTCGTTGGAATAGGCCTCGTCGGAGCGTGACAAGGCCGCAGCCGTTGTTTCGGAGGCCGACGTGGCATCGCTTCGATATTGTTCGAGCCAGCCGATGGAGGCGCTGGCGTAGTCCGTCAGGCTTTGTGACGTGGAGAGACCGGCGTCGGAAGAGAACGAGCGCTGTTCCGTCAGCGCCTGATACAGGGCGTCGAGATTGTCCGAGAAGCCGCTGTCTCCCGCGGTGTTGAGATCGGTGATGCCGCTGATGGAGCCATCGCGCAGCTTTGTCGCATCACCGCCCTCGCTCGTGACGACGGCTAGATTGACCGAGATGGTGGAGGCGATCCCTGTCGTATCGTCGGAAGCAGCAGGTGTTGCCCCGGTTGCGCCCGACGCCGTCGTCCACACGAAAAGTCCCGGCGCGCTCGTGCTGCCGTCGGTTTCCGAGAAGATCTGGACGAGCGATTTGGCGATCTCGTCGAGTTGGGCCTGGAATGTCGGGGCGATCTCGTCGCGAAGCTGCAGCAGCGCCTGCAGGCTGCCCGAGGCACTCGTCGTCGATCCCTCGCCGGCGTCGAGCGCAACACCGTCGATATAGATGGAATTGCCTTCGGTTCCGGCAACGTAGGTTGCCGTCGGAGCGAACGTGACGGTGCGGGGAATGGTCTCGAACAGCACGGTGCCATCAGAGGTATAGAGCGCCATATCGTTATTGTCGCGCACGGTTGAGGTGACGCCGACGATCGAGGAGATCTGCTTCAGCAGCTTTTCACGCTCGTCGAGTGCCGAGGATGTATCGGTGCCGGTCGCTGTCGCCAGCTTGACTGCATTGTTGGCCGCCTCGAACTGCGACAGCAGCGTATTCAAGGTGGAGACCTGTGTGGCGATCTCCGCATCCGCCTCGGCTCTGATCGACTGGACGCCGTCGCTTGCGGTATTTAGCGAATTGGCGAGATCCTGCGCGGCGGTCACGGCCGATTGCGCGGCGGTCGTGCTGCTCGGCGACGTGCCGAATGTCTGGAGCGCCTGCTGGAATGCCGTGAGATAGGTACTCGGCGAGGTCTCGTAGTCATTGCCGCCCACCAGCGACTTCAGGCTTTCGAGACCGGTCACCAGCGTCTGCTGGGCGCTGTCCTTGGCATTCGTTTGCAGATACTGGGCAAGCAGCGCAGTTTCCTGCGCCCGGCTGATGCTGACGACCTGGGCGCCGGAAAGAGACGTCGTAACCGACGCCTCCCGTCTCACATAGTCGGAATTTCCGACATTGGCGATATTCGTCGAGATGACGCTGCTTTGCTGGCCCGTATTGTTGAAAATACTTTGCACGCTGTTCAAGGCGGAGGTGAGCGACATGCCGGCGCCCTCCCTATCGTTTCAGATTGACGAGGACATCCATGATATCGGAGCCGGTCTGAAACACCTTGGAATTGGCGGTATAGCTTCGCTGCGCCTCGATCATCTCCGTCAGTTCGCCGGCGAGATCGACGTTCGAGCTTTCGAGAGCGCCGGACTGGATGGAGCCGAGCCCGTTCGTCTGCGGGAAGCCGGTGACCGTGACGCCGGACAATCCGTTGGCACTGTAGACGTTGCCGCTGAGCAGCGTCAGATTGTCGGGGCTGGCAACCGTCGCGAGAGGGATCTGATAGAGAGCCTTTGTCGCGCCGTTCGCATAGGAGACCGACACCACGCCGTCCGTGCCGATAGACACCGAACTCACGGCACTTGCGGCCTGGCCGTCTGCTGAGCCCGTTGCCGAGAAGTCGGAGGAAAGCTGGGTGAAGTCGGAATAATCCATGGTGATCGTCTTGGCCGTCACCGGATCGACGATGTCGGTGTCGGTTGCCGAGGTCAGCTGGCCATCGGCGTCGAAGGAGAGCGTGGCAACGCTCACGGCATCGGAAGAGTAGGGAAAGGACGTCGTGCTGCCGGTGGATGCATCGGCATTGCGGTAAACGGCAACCTCCCAAGTGCTGCCGGTGACCGCGCCGCTCGCGTCCGTCGTGACGCCGGTCTTGGTGAAGTAATAGTCGTACTGGACGGTGCCGCCAAGGCTGTCATAGGCAACCAGCGACATCTTCTGCGTGTCGTCGGTGACGCTTGCCGTGTTGGCGCTCGGCAGCGTCGTCGTATCCGTGACGACGGTCGCTTCGGAGTTCAGGTTGCCGCTGAAGTAAGCGCTGCTCGAAGCGACGGCGCTCAAGCCCGATTGGGATACGTTGACCGGCACCAGGCCGTCGAAGCCGTTGACGACCACCGCCGGCACGCCGGAGTCATAGGAATATCCCATCAGCGTGAAACCGGCGCCGTTGACGAGATTGCCGTCGCTGTCGACCGAGAAGTCGCCGGCCCGGGTAAGCACAGGCGTGCCGTCGGCGCTTTCCACGATGAAGAACCCGTCTCCCGAGATCGCCAGGTCGTAGGCCGAGGTCGTATAGGAAATGTCGCCTTGCTGAGAAATCGCCTGGCGCACGGATGTCTGAACGCCGCCTGAATTATAATTGCCCGAGGAAGACGGCAGAACCAGTGACGAAAAGGAAGTGGAAACGGCTTTGTAGCCGGTGGTGTTCGCATTGGCGATATTGTCGGAGACCGTGCTCAGCCGGTTTGCCTGGGCGCTCATGCCGGAGACGGCGGTTTTCATGCTTCCAAAAATGCTCATGGCTCGATTCCTTTATGGTCTGGGAACATGCCATGTGACGAGGGGCTTCCAGGGCGCCGGGATTGCGGGCGCACGACATCGCTGGCGCCGGGCAAGGCCGACACCGGTCGATGATCTGATTGTCTGGACTGACCCCGTGATGGCGATAGGCGCTTCGGCTCATCCGCGCGCTGGTTATCCGTACGCCTGTGACGGCGCACCATTCGAACGTTTCCATATTTCGCAAGCGACCCGACTGAAGGCTCTGCCGGCTCGACTGCCGGTTCGCTTTAAAACCGTCTCAGTGCGGATCCTCCAGCGCCCGCAATGGCGACGGCTTAACGACCGTCAGCTCGTGGACTGTGCAGACAATAAACCGGTGCCTGACGCGTCGAGCAGACTAAAGAGCTGGCTCGCCTGGCTTTCGGTGACGTCGTCCGACTCACCCGCCATAAACTCGTCCAATGTCACAAGCCCGTCTCCGTCCGTATCGAGATCGGAGAGCAGGGATGCAAACTGGTCATCGTCATCGTCAGCGGACGGCGGCGGTCCTTCGGGACGTTCCGACCGCTGAGCGGACATGGCCTCGGTCAGCGTATCAACCGATAGCGAGCCGGAACTTTCGCTGTCGAAGCTGTCGAACAGCGTGCCGGCCTGCTCCTCGCTCACATCGGACGGCCGACCTGCAACGAACTCGGCTTTGCTCAGCTGCCCGTCGCCGTCGGTATCGAGATCGGAGAGCATGGATGTAAGATCGTCATCGTCGGAAGGTGGCGGGGGTGGCGGCCCCTCGGCACGTTCCGACTGCTGAGCGGACATGGCCTCGGTCAGCGCATCGACCGACAGCGAGCCGGAACCTTCGCTGTCGAAGCTGTCGAACAGCGTGCCGGCTTCATCCTCCGACACATCGGACGGCCGGGCTGTGACGAACTCGGCCTTGCTCACGTACCCGTCGCCATCGCTGTCCAGCTGCGCAACGTCCATGTCTGCGCCGCCGTCCTGCTGCTCGCTGGAAGCGGACTGACCGGCGAGGCCGTTCATCGTCAACGACATCAACTGCGACATGAGTTTCTCAGCGCTGTTGGTCGCGTCTTCGCTGCGCTGCTGGCTTGCGGTTGATTTTTTTGCCGAAACCGTATTACAGGATAGGATGTCCTGGGATGCTGACGTCGAACTCTTGCTATAGGAATAGGAAGAGATCGACGTTGCGGCAGAAATGGTCGTCATAAGCGCTCCATCGATAGAGGGTGGGGATGCAACGCATTACAGAACTGATGAGTTCTCTAAATCGAAATTACTAATGCCACAACCGAAAAAATCGTCCCTCAGAAATCGTAGTCTCCTTTCTGCGGGCGTCGGCTTGCGCTTCGTTGAGGCGGTCTAGATCATCATGGATGTTGCCGACGAGCCCGTAGATGAGCCGCGCAAGCGAGGCCGGCCGAAAGTCTCCAGCGACGAGGACAAGCGGGCGCATATCGTCGAAATTGCCCGCCGCGTTTTTGTAAAATGCGGCTATGCCGGAAGTACGACCGCAGTCGTCGCCAGCGAGGCGGGTGTTTCAAAACAGACGCTTTACAAGCTGTTTCAGAGCAAGGAAGAGCTGTTTGCCGCTGTGGTCGGCGCGCATCGGCGCCTGATGCTCGACCTGCCGCGGCCTGCTGAAGATATCTCGATCGCCGAGAGCCTCGAACGCATCTTCATGATCGATATGGATGAGGACAAGGACGCGGATCGTGCCGGTTTCCTGCAACTCGTCTTTCGCGAGGCGGGGCAGTTTCCCGAGCTCGTCGATATTCTGCAGCGCGAAGGCATGCTTGCCAGCCGGCAGGACCTCACCGACTGGCTGAGCCACCGTAGGGCGGAAGGCAAGTTGTCGCTTGATGATCCGGCCAGCGGAGCCCGGATGCTGATGGATATGATTTTCGGCGGCATGGGTCCGCCGGAAGGGCGCGCTCAGGCCTGGCCTGATCGGGCGGTGCTGCTTGCCCATCTCAGGCGTTGCATTGCAATCTTTTCGGCGGGCGTCGGGGCCGCTTAACGCGATGGAGCCGCGATCCCTCGGCTTTCGACCTCCTATTGCATTTTCGAATAATTATAGTACCATGCGGTTCTATTAAATTGATTCGGCCGCATGAAATGCGGTCCGTATGCGCCATGAGCGGCGGCAAACATCTCAGCAAACATGAAAAGTTTCAACCGTGACTGCCGGCAGGCTTTCGCGCGCGCGCTCATGCAAAGGGACAGACGATGGTTTCCACCTATGTGAGCTACCTCTCGGTCGCCAGAAATCTGAACGCCAGTCTCTCGAGTGTGGCTTCGCAGGCAACGGTTTCCCGCGACAGTGCCTATTACAAGGAAAACATCGACAAGGTCACGACCGTCGACGAGTTCATGAGCGATTACAAGCTCTATTCCTATGCCATGAAGGCCTACGGCCTTGAAGACATGACATATGCCAAGGCCTTCATGACGAAGGTGCTGGAGAGTGACCTCAGCGATTCATCGAGCTTCGCCAACAGCTTGAGCGACACCCGCTATGCCGAGTTTGCCGCCGCCTTCAAATTCGCCGGCGAGACGAAGACGGCGCAATCGGACGTGCAGCGGGACAATCTGCTCGATGCTTATGAGGAGTCCTTCGACACCGAGGCGGACGACATCGCGGACGCGACGGACTATTTCGAAGAGAATATCTCGTCGATCACCTCGGTCGACGATCTCCTGTCGAGTTCGAAGCTGAAGAACTATGTGCTGACGGCTTTCGGGCTCAGCACCGAATATACTTCGACCAGCTTCCTGAAGAGTGTTTTGACGAGCGATCTCGAAGACGCCGATAGTTTCGTCAACCAGCTCGACGACGCGGTCTATGTCAACCTGGCGAAGGCCTTCAACTTCAACGAGGACGGCTCGACCGACGGCGACGTGATGTCGGAAGATCAGATCTCGCTGGTCACGAGCGCTTATGCGGTGGCCTCGGCGACGATCGCTTCCTCGGAAACCGGGGAGGCCTATGACACCTACTTCGCGGCGCAAATCGGCAACATCACCTCCGTCGATGAGTTGATGAGCGACGACAAACTGGTTTCCTATCTGAGAACTGCCTACGGGCTTACCGATAGCGAGACCGACAACTTCATTTCCGCGGCGCTAAAAAGCGCCGACGTCGCCGACGCGATCGGCTTGTCCGACCTGCACGACGCCTTCAATTTCGATGAGGACGGCGATCTTGCCGATGGCGACACCGCCCAGACTTCAGACCAGACCGCCACGACCACGGCAGCCTTCGACGAAAATTATCAGGTGCTGGTCGCCAACGCCAGCACGGAAGATGCCACCGACAACTATACGACACGCATCGCCAGCGTCACCTCGATCGATGATTTCCTGGTATCGAACGATGACGATGATGACGACGACAACGACGATCTTCCGGAACTGTGGGAAATGGCGTTGCGCGCCTATGACATAGACCCGGACAGCGTTTCGAGAAGCGAAGTTCGGAAAATTCTCGAAAGCGATCCCGCGGACTCGAAAAGTTATGTCAACAGCCTCGACGACGACCGGTTCGTAGCCTTTCGCAAAGCCTTCAACTTCGACGACAATGGTGATGTCACCGTTCCCTTGCAGGCCATGTCGGAATCCGTCGTCGACGACTATGCCGCCTATTACAAGCAGAACAAAATCCGCTACCTCGAAGGCGCCGAACTGACCGAGGCGACCGATGCAGCGAATGACGAGATCACCTATTTTCGCGAGCAGATGGCGACGATCACGACGGCCAGCGAATTTCTGGCCGACGATCGCCTGGTTAGCTTTGCGCTTGAGGCGAAGGGGCTCGACCCTGATGATGTCACGTCGGACGAGTTGGAGAAGATGTTTTCTTCCGACCTCGACGACGAAGACAGTTATGTCAACAAGCTGGACGACAATCGTTTCGCCGAACTCGTCGGCGCGTTCAATTTCGATCAGGACGGCAATATTTCCGCCGATCCGACCGGGACTGTGCAGCAGCGCGGCGATGTGCTGGAGACGATCGACGCCTATGTCAGGCTGACGCTCGAAGACGACCAAGGCGATAGCAACACCGGCGTGCGCCTTGCCCTTTACTTCCAGCGCAAGGCGCCGGAGATATCGAGCGCCTATAACATTCTAGGCGACAGCGCGCTCTTCGAGTTCTTTACGACGACCTTCAACCTGTCCAGTTACGTCTCGAACATGGACGTCGACAAGCAAGCCGAGATGGTCGACAATTTCATCGACATGAAGGATCTGTCGGATCCTGACAAAGTCGACGATCTGATCAAACGCTTCACCGCCATGTATGACATGGCCAACGGCACGGGCACCACGTCGTCAGCCCTTTCGATCCTGACCGGCTCGGCGACGATAAGCGCCGATACGCTGCTTGCTATGGCGCAATTGAAAAGCGGTTGAGCGGCAAGCCCCCTTCCTCGGGGAGCCTGACAGAGGTGCATTACCATCCACGGCAGGGCAGGGGGCCGGCTGCCTTTGCCAGGATGTGCCTGATCAACGCAGCGCTGGTTGAAAAGAAAATATCCTGCGCGTTATATTCATAATTAAATCCCCGTTAATAAGCATAAGCGAATATTTCCGACATGGCTGGCCCAACAGCAATGAAATCTAGGGGGATTGCGCGTGAGTATTCTTGATCGTGGAGCAAATGCTGTGGCGGCTCTTGCCGCTTTATCAAATTCGCAGGCCATGATCGAGTTTGACTTATCGGGCAAGATCCTCACCGCGAATGAAAACTTCTGCCGGGCGCTCGGCTACGAGTTGAGGGAGATCGTCGGAAAACATCACAGCATGTTTGTCGAACCTGCCTACGCATCCTCGGCGGAATACACGGCTTTCTGGACAAAGCTGTCAGCGGGGAAATTCGATCAACAACAATATAAGCGGGTCGGAAAAGGCGGGCGCGAGGTCTGGATCGAGGCATCCTACAATCCCGTGTTCCGACGCGGGAAGCCGGTCAAGGTTATCAAGATTGCAACTGACATCACTGCGCAGAAGCTGAAGTCTGCCGAGGATTCGGGCAAGATCGACGCATTGTCCCGGGCTCAGGCGATCATCGAATTCACGCCGGTCGGCGAAATCCTGACCGCGAACGACAACTTCCTGTCCGCGCTAGGTTATTCGCTTGCCGAAATCCAGGGCAAACATCATTCGATGTTCTGTGAAGCCGACTACTCGAGGTCGGAGGCTTATAAGGAATTCTGGCGGAGACTTGCGAGCGGTCAGCTGGTCGCCGACGAATTCATGCGCGTGGGCAAGGGCGGACGGAAGGTCTACATCCAGGCTTCCTACAATCCGATTTTCGACCTGAACGGCAAAGTGTTCAAAGTCGTGAAGTTCGCAACCGATGTCACGGCGCGCGTCGAAAATGTCGAACAACTTGCCCGTTGCCTGACGAATCTTGCGGACGGTGACCTGTCGCAGATGATCCAGAAGCCTTTCATTCCTTCGCTGGAAAGGCTGCGTGCCGACTTCAACAGCGCCTCGGAAAAGTTGAAGGGTGCAATGGCAACGGTTGCCGAAAATGCCAAGGCGATCTCAGCCGGTTCCAACGAAATCCGCACAGCGGCCGACGACCTGGCAAAGCGTACCGAGCAGCAAGCGGCATCCGTCGAGGAGACGGCCGCCGCCCTTGAGGAAATCACGACGACGGTCAAGGATTCGAGCCGCCGCGCCGAGGAAGCCGGTCAACTCGTGGGGCGCGCCAGAAATCACGCCGAGCATTCCGGCCAGGTGGTGCGTGACGCCATCGGAGCGATGGACCAGATTGAAAACTCGTCACGGGAAATTTCCAATATCATCGGTGTCATCGATGAGATTGCCTTCCAGACGAACCTTTTGGCGCTCAATGCCGGCGTCGAGGCGGCACGAGCTGGGGAGGCTGGCAAGGGGTTTGCGGTCGTTGCCCAGGAGGTTCGTGAGCTGGCGCAGCGGTCGGCGAAAGCTGCCAAGGAGATAAAGAGCCTGATCACAGCGTCCGGTTCCCATGTCGCAAACGGCGTCGCCCTTGTCACGAATGCCGGATCCGCGCTCCAGGAAATCGCCACTCAGGTTCACGAAATCAATACCAACGTCACGGCGATCGTGGAGGCGGCGCGCGAGCAATCGACTGCGCTCGGTGGGATCAGCCAGTCCATCAACACCGTCGACCAGGGAACGCAGCAGAATGCCGCAATGGTCGAAGAGCAGACGGCTGCAAGCCATGGTCTCGCACGAGAGGCTGCCGCGCTCTTCGAGCTTCTTGAACAGTTCCGTTTCAACGATGCGCCGAGATCCAGGACTTCGTTTGCGCCGGCGGATCGTCACCCTGCCCCACCGACGCCTTTGAAAGTCGTTCGTACTTCGCCCCTCGCGTCCATCCAGCGCGGTTCGGCCTCCGTCGCGCTGAAGTCCGACTGGGAAGAGTTCTGATTACGCTGGCTGAGCCATTCTCAGCAGTATTGGCGACAATCAATCGAGCGACCACGAGCCGGGATAGTTCGGCTTGCGGCGCTCGATCCACGCGTCGAGCCCTTCGCGCAGATCGGCGGTTGGCGCCATGCGGGCGAATTGTTCGCCTTCGATTAGCAGCCCCTCGGCAATGCTCTGGTTGATGCCGCGCGTCACCGCCGTCAAAATGCTCGCCGCCGCCAGCGGTGAATGACGCAGAATGCGCCGCGCGAGGTCGTGGGCTGCCGGCATGAGAGCGTCATGCGGGACAAGCTGGTTGACAAGGCCGAGTTCGAGGGCGCGCTGCGGGGAGAATGCATCGCCCGTCAACAGCAATTCGAGCGCGCGCTTACGCCCGGCCAGCCTTGGCAAACGCTGCGTTCCGCCAAAGGTCGGCGGCATTGCGAGATTGATCTCGGGCTTGGCGAACAGGGCGCGTTCGCTGGCGATGGCGAGGGGCACTGCCTCGGTGATCTCGCAGCCTCCGCCAAAGGCAAGACCGTTGACGGCGGCGATGACGGGTTTGTGGTAGGCTTCCAACCGCGCTGTCAATCGCTGCCCGCGCGCGACGAAATCGCGCATGGCGACATCGGCGCCCTGCGCCACGCTTTCTGAGAATTCGTAGATATCGCCGCCCGCCGAGAATGCCCGCTCGCCGGAGCCGGTGAGGATGACCACCCGGATTGATCTGTCGGTTTCGATGGCGTCGAGGATCGCGAGCAAGCGGTCTATCAAGGCGTAATTTAGCGCATTGAGTTTTTCCGGGCGATTGAGAGTGAGCGTGGCGATTCCGTCGCGGCTGTCGATCAAAACAGTGTCGGCCATTCGGTTTTCCTTTCCGGTATGCTGCGTCAGGAGAAGTATGCCGCCGCCCGATGCTTGTGTATACTCACTAGTCGGTATACATAGCGGCATGATCTCACCTGCAGTTCCAACGCGCGAACGCATCATCTCAGCCGCCGCCAAGCTGTTTTACAACGAGGGCATCAGAAGCGTCAGCGTCGATGCGGTGGCTGAAGAGGCCGGCGTCACCAAACGCACCCTTTACTACCATTTCGCCAGCAAGGACGATCTCATCGGGGCATATCTGGAGGCGCGCGATCAGCCCAACCTCTCTCTATTCAAGCGCTGGTACGCGGAAACGGCGGGCGAACCGGCGGATAAGGTCCAAGGCATTTTTCGCAATCTCGCCCGCGCGGCCCGCCATCCGAAATGGAAGGGCTGCGGCTTCCTGCGCACCTCTGCGGAACTCGTCAATATGCCCGGCCATCCAGCCATGAAAGTCGGGATTGAACACAAGAGGAGGGTCGAGGCGTGGTTGCGGGTCACATTCGAGGCGGCCGGGATCAAGACGGAAGCGCCGCAGCTCGCCCGGCAGATCGTCCTGCTGCTCGATGGCTCGTTCGCCGTCGTTCTGTTGCATCGCGACCCGACCTACATGGAAGCCGCCGGCGAGGCGGCGGGTTCACTGATCCGCGCTGCAATCGCAAACCGGTAAGGCGCCGGATCCTGAGACGCTCGCCGTAAAGAGCACATCTTGCGCCCTCGGCATGGCCTGAGGTCGCTGAGCGGGAAGGGCATGATGTTGAGCCTCTAAACAACAGAACAATGCTGCACTGCCGAAAAAATCGCCACGCGCGCCACTGCGCGTTTTTTCAGCATGGCCCATTGACAATTCACCCTTGATGGCACTTGATAACGTTGTTCCAGTAAAACAGACATGCGTCCATTATACTGGAACAATAGAAACCATGATAAGGGGAACGCCATGACTATTTCCTTTCGCACCGGCGTGATGTCGCTGGCCGTCGCCGCTCTGTTGTCCACCCCTGCGCTGGCCGACGGCAGCAAGCTCGATGAAGTGCTGGCCCGCGGCCATCTCGTCCTCGGCACCGGCAGCACCAATGCGCCCTGGCACTTCAAAAGCGCCGACGACAAGCTTCAGGGCTTTGACGTCGACATGGGCCATATCATCGCCAAGGCGCTCTTCGGCGATCCTGAGAAGATCGAATATGTGAACCAGTCCTCCGACGCCCGCATCCCGAACATCACCACCGACAAAGTCGACATTACCTGCCAGTTCATGACCGTTACCGGCGAGCGCGCCCAGCAGGTTGCCTTCACCATTCCCTATTATCGCGAGGGTGTCGGACTGATGCTCAAGGCGGACGGAAAATATGCCGACTACGCAGCCCTCAAGGCGGCCGGTTCCTCCGTCACCATCTCGGTTCTCCAGAACGTCTATGCCGAGGCGATGGTGCATGCGGCGTTGCCGGAGGCGACCGTCGATCAGTACGATTCCGTCGACCTGATCTATCAGGCGCTGGAATCGGGACGCGCCGATGCAGTTGCCACCGACCAGTCGTCGCTCGCCTGGTACATGACGCAGAATCCGGGCCGCTACAAAGATGCCGGCTATGGCTGGAATCCGCAGACCTACGCCTGCGCCGTCAAGCGCGGCGATCAGGATTGGCTGAACTTCGTCAACACCGCCCTGCACGAAGCCATGACCGGCGTTGAATTCGACTTTTACGCCAAGTCCTTCAAGACCTGGTTTGGCAAAGATCTGACGCCGCCGCAGATCGGCTTCCCGGTCGAATTCAAGTAACAGCCATGCGGAGCGGGACATGTTTCCCGCTCCGCATTTAAAGAGTGAAAGCATGACGCCGTCCGAAAACCGCTCATATTTTTCGGCATCCTGCTCTGGTCTGAAAGGGCGGCCCGTATGGGTTACACGTTGAATTTCGCTGCCGTCTGGCGCAACTTCGATTATCTTTTGAGCGGGCTCGCGCTCAGTCTCGGCCTTGCGGTGATCTCGATCCTGATCGGGGCCGCGATCGGCCTTGTGGTGGCCTTCGCGCTGACCTCCAAAAGCCGCTTTGCGGTGGTGCCGGCGCGAGTTTATGTCACTGTCATTCGCAACCTGCCGATTCTCGTCCTGGTGCTTTTCGTCTTTTTCGCGCTGCCGCAAATGGGTTTGCGCCTCGACAAGATAAAAAGCTTCGTCCTGGTTCTGTCGCTTTATTCCGGCGCCTATCTGGCAGAAGTGTTCCGCGCCGGGCTGCTGTCTATTCCAAGAGGGTTGACGGAAGCGGGGCTTGCCATCGGCCTGACGGGGATGCAGATCCGCAGCTCCATCATCGCTCCGCTGATGCTGCGCAACGTGCTGCCATCACTGTCCTCGACGATCATCTCGCTCTTCAAGGACACCTCGCTCGCCGCCGCCATCGCCGTGCCCGAACTGACGTTTGCTGCCCGCAAGATCAATGTCGAGAGCTTCCGCGTCATAGAGACCTGGATGGTGACGTCAGCGCTCTATGTCGCGGCCTGTTTCCTCATCGCCGCCGTGATGCGCGTCGTCGAGCGCAGTCTGGCCCTGCCGAGATAGACCTGATGTCCCACACTTTTCTCGAACAACTCTGGATCGCCCGATACGTCATCATGAACGGCATCGGCGTGACCGTGTCGATCTCCCTGCTGGCCATCCTTGCGGGTTCCATACTTGGCGTTTTCGTCGGTTTGGCGCTCGTCTATGGCGGCGTTGTTTTGCGGCTGGCCGTGCGTGCCTATACGGATATCATCCGTGGCACGCCGGTGCTCGTACTGGTGCTGGCGAGCTACTACGTCTCCGCCGCCGTCGGCCTCGATCTCGGGCCGTTCTCGGCCGGGGTGCTCGCCCTTGCCGTCTTCTGCTCCTCCCATGTCGGCGAAATCGTGCGCGGAGCGCTTCAGGCAATCCCGAAGGGCCAGACCGAAGCCGCCAAGGCGATCGGCCTGACCTTTACCCAGACTTTCACCTCTGTGCTGTGGCCGCAGGCCATGCGCCAATGCCTGCCGGCCTGGGTGAATACGGCGGCCGAGATGGTGAAAGCCTCGACGCTGCTCTCCGTCATCGGCGTTGCGGAGCTTCTCCTACGCACGCAGGAGATCATCTCCCGCAATTTCATGAGCCTCCAGTTCTACTTCCTGGCCGGTGGTCTCTATTTCATCATCAACTACGGCATCGAGCACTTCGGCAAATATGTCGAGCGCAAGACCGCCCTGCCGTCCTGAGGAGTTCCCCCGATGGCCAAGACCATTCTCGACATCCAGGGTCTGCGTAAGACTTACGGCATCCACGAAGTCCTCAAGGGCGTCGATTGCGCCGTTGAGGAGGGCGAAGTCATTTCCATCATCGGCTCGTCCGGCTCCGGAAAGACCACCTTGCTGCGCTGCATCAACATGCTTGAGGAATTCCAGGGTGGCACGATCAGCCTCGACGGCGAGGAGATCGGCTACCGCGCCGAAGGCGCAACGCGGCGCCGCAAGAGCGAGAAGGAGATTGCACGCCAGCGCGCGCTGACCGGCATGGCGTTTCAGCAGTTCAATCTCTTCCCGCATATGAGTGCCGCTGAAAATGTCATGCTCGGCCTCGTCAAGGTGAAGAAGATGACGAAGCCGGATGCCCGCGCCATCGCGGAAAAATGGCTCGATCGTGTCGGCCTTTCCGCCCGCTCGAGCCATTATCCCGGCCAGCTTTCAGGCGGCCAGCAACAGCGCGTCGCGATCGCCCGTGCCATCGCCATGTCGCCGAGGCTGATGCTGTTCGACGAAGTGACCTCGGCGCTCGACCCGGAACTGGTTGGCGAAGTGCTCCAGGTCATCAAGGGGCTTGCCGCCGACGGCATGACCATGCTGCTCGTCACCCACGAGATGCGCTTTGCCTACGACGTTTCGTCACGCGTCATCTTCATGAACCAGGGCGTCATCTGCGAGGAGGGCGATCCGAAGGACATGTTCGTGCATCCGAAGACCGAACGGCTGGCGGAATTCCTCAAAACCTCGAGTTTCAACTAGACGAAAAGATCCCGTGGCGGTCCGCTCTGTGGATCGTCACGGGCGCTCGGTCCAAGGGTGGACAAGCTCGATCCCAAGGCCCTCGAAATCCTTTATATTGCGCGTGGCGAGGGTGAGATCGTGAGCAATCGCGGTGGCGCCAATTAAGCCGTCCATTGACGATAAGCCGCGTCCGCTTCGCTTTGCGAGCCCCATCAGGTCGCCCCAGGCTATCGCAACCGGCTGGTGCACAGGGATGACGCGCTGCTCGAAGCGCTGCGGCAGATCCTGGGCAAGCCATTCAGCCAGCGCGTCGCGCTTTCGCCCGCTTTCCATCAATGCGACACCACGCCGGATCTCCGCGATCGATACGGTGCTGATGAATGAGCGATCCTCGTCGAGACTGTCCAGCCATTGTAAGACATGTGCATCGGGACGCGGCCTTGTCACCTCGGAAAGCACATTGGTGTCGAGCAGAACTCTCACAGCTGGAGATCACGCGGTTCGTCGCGTTCACGCTCGAGATCGAGATCGGCGCCCCGCAGCGGCGATTGCATCAGAAACTCTGCGAGGGTGCCCTTGCGCGCGGTCTTCCGCTGCCATTCCTCGGCTGAAACGACGACGACGCTTGGTTTACCATTGCGCATGATCGTTTGCGGCGTTGCTTGCGCGCGTTGGATAACCTCAGACAGTTTGGCCTTCGCACTGGCGACGGTCCAACTTTTATCCTCTGGTCGTGATGGCTGCATTCGCTATATCCTGACTATAGTGACTAACATGACTATATAGGTCGAGCCGGTCTTGCCGCAAGCAACTCTTCCGATAGGGAAGGGGCTTCGTCGGTTTCGCGCGGCCGGCGCTGATTGGGGCTTGCAAGGAATTGCGGGCATGCGCTCAAATTACGCCCAGTCTGCATTCCCAGCGTGCAAATTCCAGGGGAGGGATCCGAGACATCTTGGAAGTCCTGAACGCCGAATTTTGGCACGAGCTTTGCTTTCCTGTCTTGTATGCAAGATAGCCAGACATCTGAGACCACGCAGAAGACCATCGAGGAGACGATCGTCTCCGGGATTCTTTCAGCCAGGATTCGGCCTGGGACGCGTCTCAGTGAAAACCAGCTGGCAACGCTCTTCAGCGTGTCTCGAACCCGCGTCCGTGAAGCCATGATGCGCTTGGAAACACGCGGTATCGTGCATGTCAGTCCGAGACGAGGCTGGTTTGTTGTCGAGCCGTCCGCTGAAGAGGCGATCGCGGTCTATGAGGCACGGCGCGTCATCGAGGCGGGATTGTTGCGCAGCATGCGCGTATTGACGAACGAGGGACGCGAAGCTCTCGACGCGCATTTGAACGAGGAAAAAAGCGCAATGGCTGCGGGCGACCGCCAGCGCCTGACCTATTTGATGGGCGATTTCCACATCCGCATCGCAGAATTGAGCGGGAACGCCATCATCGTCGATATCCTCCGTGATCTCACCGCGAGGACGATCCTCATTTCGATGCTCTATCAGTCTGAATTTCATGCAGCACAGTCCCATGACGGACACTGCCGCATCTTCGAGGCCATGCAAGCGGGCTATTTCGTCAGAGCTGCCGAGCTCTCTATCGAACATCTGGACGAAGTGGAAATGGGCCTCGACCTCACCACACGGCCCGATCCGCTCTCGGAACTGCGGAATTCCCTGTCACTTCCTCCCAAGGCCGTGCCCTCGGTCTCCCAACTGTCAGACCCAAAAAACCACAACTTCAAAGGAGCAATTAAACATGCTGACAAGACGAGTCTTCTTCGCAATCGCGACCCTGGCTGCAACCTTCGGCTTCGGCTCCGCGTCTTACGCCGATGCTCTTGCCGACATCACGGCGCGCGGTACGCTGCGTGTCGCCGTCCCGCAGGATTTTCCGCCCTTCGGTAGTGTCGGCACCGATATGGCGCCGATGGGCTACGATATCGATGTGGCCAATCTCATTGCCGAAAAGCTCGGCGTCAAGACCGAGCTCGTGCCGGTCACCAGCGCCAACCGCGTTCCCTATCTGCAGACGAACAAAGTCGATCTGGTCATATCAAGCCTCGGCAAGAATGCGGAGCGCGAAAAGGTGATCGATTTCACCACGGCCTACGCACCCTTCTTCAACGGCGTGTTCGCACCGGCCGATGTTTCGATCGCCAAGGTGGAAGATCTCGCCGGCAAGAGCATCGGCGTCACGCGCGGCGCTGTCGAAGATCTCGAGCTGACGAAGATCGCGCCGGCCGACGCTACGATCAAGCGTTACGAGGACAACAACGGCACTATCTCGGCCTTCCTGTCCGGCCAGGTCGACACCATCGCCACCGGCAACGTCGTGGCCGCTGCGATCCTCGCCAAAAATCCTCCCAAGCGCCCTGAGATGAAGTTCCTCATCAAGAACTCGCCCTGCTACATCGGTCTCAACAAGGAACAGACGGCCCTTCTGGAGAAGGTGAACGGCATTATCGCCGCCGCAAAAACCGATGGCGCGCTGAACGCCATATCGCAGAAGTGGCTCGGCGCCGATCTCCCGTCGGATCTCTAAGGACCGGTCTCACGGATGTCATCCCGCGCCCGCGCGCGGGACGACATGACGCTCCGTCGCCACAAGAGGGGACAATTCCTTGAGTTACCATTTCGAATTCGGCTGGCTGCTTGAATATTATCCTGAGATCATCAAGGGCATACTGATCACGCTGGAGCTTATCGCCATCGGCGGAGTGCTCGGCATATCGCTCGGCATCTTCTGTGCCTGGGCGCGTGCACTCGGCCCGGCCTGGCTGAAGCCTGTCGTTGCGACCTATGTCGAACTGATCCGCAACACGCCGTTCCTGATCCAGCTCTTTTTCATCTTCTTCGGCCTTCCGTCGCTCGGCTTCAAGCTTTCCGAACTGACGGCCGCCAACCTCGCGATGGTCGTCAACCTCGGCGCCTATAGCTGCGAAATTATCCGCGCGGGCATCCAGGCAACCCCGAAGGGCCAGTTCGAGGCAGGCGAGAGCCTTGCCATGACGCGCTTCGAAACCTTCCGGCATGTCGTTCTCGTGCCATCCCTGCAGCGCATCTGGCCGGCACTGTCGTCGCAAGTGGTCATCGTCATGCTCGGCTCATCAGTCGTCTCGCAGATCGCCGCCGAGGATCTGACCTTTGCCGCGAACTTCATACAATCGCGAACCTTCCGCGCCTTCGAGGCCTACATCGTCTCGACAGCCATCTATCTTGTGCTGGCGATCCTGCTTCGGCAGCTGCTGGCGGTGGTCGGCGGGTTCATTTTCCCGAGGAGAGCAGCACGATGATCGAGTTCACACTCTGGGACATCCTGCGCAACCTGCTGCTCGCCACCCGCTGGACGATCCTGCTTTCGCTGGTCTCGTTCATCGGCGGCGGCGTGGTCGGGCTGGGGCTGCTGTTCCTGCGTATCAGCAAGCGCAAGGCATTCAGGACAGTCGCGAAATATTATATCGAGCTCTTCCAGGGCACGCCGTTGCTGATGCAGCTCTTCATCGCCTTTTTCGGTCTCGGCCTCTTCGGGATAGACGTGCCGGCCTGGCTTGCTGCGGGTTTCGCGCTGATCTTGTGGAGCGCTGCCTTCCTCGCCGAAATCTGGCGAGGCTGCGTCGAAGCGGTCGTGAAGGGTCAGTGGGAAGCCTCCGCCAGCCTCGGCATGGGCCGGTTGCAGCAGATGCGTTATGTCATCCTCCCGCAGGCGCTGAGGGTCGCCATACCGCCGACGGTCGGTTTCTCCGTTCAAATCGTCAAGGGAACGGCGCTGACCTCGATCATCGGTTTCGTCGAATTGTCGAAAGCCGGCACGGTCGTCACCAATGCCACTTTCCAGCCCTTCACCGTCTACGGGCTCGTCGCTCTCATCTACTTCGCCCTTTGCTGGCCTTTGTCAAAAAGCAGCCAGATCCTGGAAAGGAAGCTCAATGTCGCTCATCGAAATCACTGAAGTCCGCAAGAGCTTTGGCACCACCGAGGTGCTGAAAGGCATCAATCTCGATGTGGAGGCTGGCGAAGTCATCGCCATTATCGGCAAGAGCGGTTCGGGCAAATCGACCCTGCTTCGCTGCATCAACGGCCTGGAGACCATCACTGACGGCTCCATCTCCGTGGCCGGCGCGCAGCTCCTCGATGATGAAGTGCATCTGAAGGCACTGCGCCTCAAGGTCGGCATGATCTTTCAGCAGTTCAACCTCTTCCCGCACCTGACCGTCGGCGGCAACGTCATGCTGTCGCAGACCGTGGTCAAGAAGACGCCGAAAGCCGAAGCCGAGGCGACCGCCCGCAAGATGCTGGAGCGGGTAGGGCTGGGTCACAGGTTCGACGCCTATCCGGACGAGCTCTCGGGCGGCCAGCAGCAGCGTGTCGCCATCGCCCGCGCGCTCGCCATGCAGCCGACAGCACTTCTCTGCGACGAAATCACCTCCGCGCTCGATCCGGAACTGGTCGCCGAAGTTCTGGCCGTCGTGCGCGAACTCGCCGCCGAGGGAATGACCCTCCTGATGGTGACGCACGAGATGAAGTTCGCCCGCGACGTCTGCAACCGCGTCGTCTTCATGCACCAGGGCCGAGTCCATGAAGCAGGCCCGCCGGAGGAAGTCTTTGCCAATCCGCAGACAGCGGAGTTGAAGCAATTTCTCGGGGTCAACTAAAGCATGTCGCGCAAAAGTGCGCAGCGGTTTTGCGACAACGACATGCGTAAAAACAAAGAGCTAAAGCGCGACAAGCGAATCTGAAAGATCGCGACACGCTTTAGGAGGCAGTGAGAATAGCCGACTTGGCGGATCGAGCATTTTTATGGCGTGCTGCGTTTGCGCGTCGACTATCCGCTTGGTCTCGGTAAGCGGGGCGCCTCTCGCCTATCTAACGCGGCTTGCTGCTCGATCTGCTGCCGCGCCGCCGGTGATCGCGGCCGACCGTCCTAAGGACTTCGGCCGAGGATGTCCCATCAACGCATCATACTCTCTGTCGGTCAATCGTTCGATTGTCCTCAGCTGTGCGGGAATATCCATCCGCTCATGCAAGACCGCGGCAATGACGAAGGTTGAGTCGTCAACGACGATGTATACGGCGTAATGGTGCTCTATCTTGTGGAGCCGGAAGAGCGAATTCCCGGCGCGCTCGTCTTTCTTTATCCTTACGCGGGCGTAGGCTTCGGGGATGCCTTCAAATCCCGCCCGCAGCAAGCGGCTATATGCTTTGGCCTGTTCGGTGGACCATTTTCGCGCCGTTTCGCGGACTGCCAGACGGTAGTTATCAAGGGCGGTCGGCAGGATGAGAACGCGAGGAGCCACTAGCGCAGTTCTTCATCCAGCTCCGCGTCGATAGCATCCAGAGCGGAAAGGGGCAGCATCTCTCCGCGCCGGAATTCCTCTTCCGCCCGCAGCAGCGAGCGGATGGCATAGCGGCGATCTTCTTCGCGTGCCATATCTTCGCGAATAAGGGCGCGTACATATTCGCTCGGCGTCGTGTACTGGCTCTTCCCGTTGGCGCGCATATCGACGAAGGCACGCATTTCATCGGGCAAGCTTACATGCAGGCTGCTGGTCATGAAGCACCCTCCTTATCAAATTCCTGAAATTGTTCTGCATCCGGGTCGCGATGTCAATATTTGACATTGAATACGGTCCCTTCCAAATAGCCCCGTGGCTCCAAGACGTTCATGACGTGGGCGGATGCAGCCGCGTATCGAGGGCAAATGACTCCTGGAACTTCAGTGCATAGGCGCCCGTCGCACCGCCTGCCAGAAAAATCAGGTTCCAGCTATGCCGCGAGACCGCGCTCGGGATCGCAACGAAACGATGTTGTCGAAGCAAATCGTCTCCGAAGATCTGCTGTCCGGCGCTGGGAATGCCCGGGCGCAACCAGTTGGGATTGGGCACGTTTCCCGGATCGACAACATGGATATCGCCAGCATCGGCAATGACAGCTGCCGTCATCCTGTGCGCCACGGTGTCGAGCGCCCGGAACCCGTTGTGGACCGCGACTTCAAGGATCGCCGTCGCGGGATCGAGCGAGCAGTAGACCGCGCGAACCCCCTTGCTGTTCCAGCGGCCGCCAAACCGATAGGCGCCTTCTCCGCTATCCCAAGTCGGCGCATGGACAGCCTGATCGAGCCGCCACGCGACCAGCTCGGTCCCGCCGAGCGCGATCGGCAAAAGGGTCATGCATAGACGCCGTATTCCAGGCGATCGAGATGATCCTCGACAAGCTCGACACCAGCGGGCGTCCCGAGAAGATCGATCGGGCGGCGCTGCTCAAGTCCGACTGCCGGACGCTCCAGCCATTGTTCGGCTTCTGCTTGCGATCCGAAGATATCCGTTGCCTTTGCGAGGATCTCGGCGAATTTCCACGCGCGGCCGCTCTGTTCCTGGCTGAGCGGCTTGGAAGGCGTGTCCTTCCGCCGCTGCCAGGTGCGCAAGCTCATGCCCACCGCCTTTTCGAGGGACTCGTTCTTGCCGAGGACGACGAGAGTGCCGACAAGATGATCCAGTGCTGTTGCAGGCAGGCCGTGCAGGAGCAGCTCATGGGCGTCGAGGGCATTGGTCAGGCTACGCGACAGAATGCGCGAACCGCCGAGCAATGCTTCGATTTTTTGCAGTTCACCACCGCCTGCCGCTGAAGAGGGTGCTTTTGCTGCGACGGCCATGATCTTTCTCCTGCGTCATCTGTCGCTTTTTATATGTCATGTGTCGCGACAAATTTCAAGATCTGACGGGCGTATCCGGCGTATCGGCCGCGGAACCGTGCCTTTCTCGCTGCCGGCGCCAAACAAGCGGGCAGGCGTCGATGGCACCGCCTGCCAAGGGCAGCTTGCAGCGGATTGAAATGCCGCGATCCCCACAGAGGCTGGGTCGCGGCGCTCCAATTCCGTAAGCGCGCGCGGGAATGGCAGGCAGGGCTGCCGCTCCCGGGATTATCAGTCTTTTTTGCTGGTCGGCGCTGGCAGCAAGATGGGCTCTACCGAATGTTTCGGTGCCATCAGCTGTGCAAGAATGTCATCGGCCGAGTGGCTCGAACTGCCAATGCCGGCCTCGCGCAGTTGACGATCGAGGTCGCTGCCGTTTTCCAGCGCGGCCAGTTCAGCACCGGCTTCGATGCGGCCGGCAGTGATTTCCTGGCGTTTCTTGATGCGTTCGAGACTCTCGACGGCGCTACCGAGGCGGGTATTGATGCCCGACTGGCTATGGGCGATCGCCGATTGAGCGCGCAGCAGCGATTCATTGGCTTTGACATTCCCCACCTCGCGCTTCATCTGAGCAATGCGCGCTTCGGTCTCCTGGATCGTGCGCAGCATCTGCTGCTGGCGAGGCAGCAGCCGGTCGAGCTCTTCCTGGTCGCGCTGCACTTCGGCACGGATACTAGCAATGCGCTGAGCCAGACCTTGAGCGAGATCCGTGCGGTTCGCGGAGATCGCAGCGCGAGCGCTGTCGGTATCCTTGGTCTCCTTGGCGCGGTTTTCGTCAAGTCGGCGCATGACGCTCTTGTTGGACGCCATGATGCCGGCAAGATCGGATCGCGCACTGCGCAGCGACTGTTCAGCGTCGCGGATTTCTTGATCAAGGACGCGCATGGACTGGCTGTCGGCGGCCGCTTCCGCTGCCTCGTTAATGCCGCCGCGAATGGCGGTGAAAATCTTGCCCCAAGTGCTCACGCTGCAATCTCCCCGCTTTTCCACTCTTCAATCATGTGTGCCGCATCGACGGCATTGGCAGCCAGAATCGCGACTTCCTCGACCACCGTCTCGGCCGGCGAGCGTGCTGACAGCGAGCCGAACAATTCATACCATTCCTCACCGTCGATTGTGGTGATGCCGAAGCTGGAGAGCGGCACGAACTTATGGGTCTTCAGCACCATCCGTTCGAAGGCTTCTCGATTGGACACGTCCTTGCACGGCACCAGAACAGCGCTGACGAGGATGTCGCGCTCCCCGCTCACCGCGACGAAGACGTCGAGATCGCCCTTTTCCTTAAGAGTCACGCATATGACGTCGCCCTGTTCGGGTACGGCTACATCCACATCGCCCAGTGCGTCGGGATCGGCGGCGAACAGGCGCGTTAAAGTGGTGAGGTTCCAGGTCTCCAAAAAGTCCTCCATCGGTTGGAACGTCAAAATATTTGGGTAATCGGTTTGCAACTTAAAGATCTGGTGCGCTAAATAAATTTCGCTAGGGTACGCGTTGGGAACGGGGGCGAATCGCTTGCCATTTATCGCTTCATTGATGCGGCGTGTATATCTCTCGCTCAGCGAATTGGCCTGGTCAGCCCTTTTTGTTATCCTCGTGATCCACCTGGTCGCTTCTTACCTGCTCTTCATGCTGGCCGGCGAAGCCGATCTCGTCGGCAATCCGGTCGACTTTCTTTATTACTATATGGTGACGGCAACGACTGTCGGCTATGGCGATCTTTCTCCAAAATCGGGGGCCGGCCGATTAATTGCCGTCCTGTTCGTTCTTCCCGGCGGCATTGCCATCTTCACCGCTGTTCTTGGCAAGTTGTTGACAAATATCGGTACGATCTGGAGGAATCGCATGCGCGGATTGGGTGATTACAGCGAACGTGCCGGCCATATCATCGTCCTGGGCTGGCAAGAGGGGCAGACATACCAGACGCTGCGGCTGCTGCATGCCGAACGGCAGGCCAACGAGCCGATGAGTGTTCTGGTTGCCAAGGACCTGCCGGAAAATCCCGCCAGCAATTACGCCGACTATATCAGAACCGAGCGGCTTGCCGATGCCGATGCTCTGGTGCGGGCCGGAGTGGCCCAGGCGCGCGCGATCATCGCGCGCGGTGCAAATGACGACGAGACGCTGGCCGCCGTGCTGATTGCCGAAGACCACGCGCCCAATGCCCATATCGTGGCCTATTTCGCCGACGACCGCACGGCACAGATGGTCAAACAACGCCGGCCGCGCGTCGAGGCGGTGGGCTCGCTCGCCGAGGAGCTGCTGTCGCGTTCCGCCCGTGATCCGGGCTCTTCGGAAATCGCCGCACGGCTGCTGTCGGCCGCTTCCACCGACACGGCTTTTTCCCTGCCGGTGCCGCCTTTGCAAACGCCGCTACTCTATGGGGACGTGTTTTTAAGGCTCAAGCGTCAGCATAATGTGACGCTGGTGGGCATGCTGAGCCAGGGCATGACCGACCTCAATTGCCAGGACGAGACGCTGATGCGGGGCGGCGAGACCCTTTACTACATCAGCGGAATGCGGCTAGATCCCGCTGCCATCGCTTGGGCTCGAATGGGAGAGGTATCATGATCGGCTGGTTCGGCAGAGACAAGAACGAAAGGCCCTTACCCAAAGAACTTGGCCCGTTGAGCGCCGCCATCGGCGGGGCGTTGGAGATCGATTTCCTCTCCCTCGAAGCCGATGCTTTGGCCGGCCAGCCGGCCATGCCGCTGCCACGGAGCGGCCCGTTCATCATTGCCGCCTACGGTGAGGTTTCGCTCGATGCCGCGACGGTTCTGTCGCGCTATTACGATGAAGACCATCGGATGATTCAGGTGATGTCGACGTCGGGCCAGCCGGGTGATGTCGACGACATCAGCTTTTATCAGCCCTGGGACAGCGTCGTGCCTGCCGGGCAGGGCGAATGGAACCGCTGGACCGGGCCGGACGGCCTGATCGGTCAGCCAAGCTACGATGCCGATGGCATCCTCTATAGCCGCTTCTGGGGCGAGGGCCCGGAACGCACCCCATTGGCGGAGTTTGTCGAGAAGGTCGACGACGGTGAGGCGCAGCGCTCCATTCACCAGACCTGCATGCTATATTATCGCCCGCTTGGCTCGACGCGCGAGATGCTTTTGATCAATGTCGAGCGCGACCTCGATCTCGGACAGAGCCAGGCAGGCAGCTCGGTGGAATTTCTGATCGGCTATGGACTCGCTCCGGCCGATGTTCGCCGCGTCTGAGGGGATCCTATCAATTTCAACGGAGGACTTTTTCAATGCTCGATTACGTGGCGGGTCTGCCTGCCTTCCTCGGCTATTTCGCCGTTGGTCTTGCCGCTTACGGCGTTTTCGCGGTGATCTACACATTCCTGACGCCGCAGAAGGAAGTCCAACTCATTCGCGCAGGCAATCTTGCCGCCGTCACGGCATTCTTGGGCGCGCTTGTTGGTTTCAGCCTGCCGCTGGCTTCGGCCGCAGCCAATTCGGTCAGCATAGTCGATTACATCATATGGGCGGTGGTCGGCATTCTGGCGCAGATCCTGGCTTACTATATTGCGAATTTCACCATGACGGATCTGCATGAAAAGATCACTGCCGGCGATATCGCCGCGGGCATATGGGGCGGCGGCATCGCGCTGGTCATCGGTATTCTCAACGCCGCCTGCATGACCTATTGAGGGGAGGGAACGATGCGCAGACGTAAGAGCGGGCACAAACGACCTTTCCTGGCCCTCGGCACCATCGCTGCCTCGACCCTGGCCCTGTCCGGTTGCGGCGATCAGACTCCCTCGGAGACAATGTTCACCTCCGTCGACCAATGCGTGACTTCCGGCATGGACCGGCAGGTCTGCCAGGCCGGCTATCAGGATGCCATGCGGGCCCATCTCGCCGCCGCGCCGCGCTTCAACGGCATGGCCGCCTGCGAGGCCGAATACGGCTCAGGCCAGTGCACGGAACAGTCGGCCAGTGCCGTCCCCAACAATACCGGCGGAGGCGGCAGCTTTTTCGTACCGTTCCTGACGGGCTACATGCTGTCTTCCGCACTGAACAACATCGGCGGCTATTACGATTATCGCCGGCGCCAGGAGGAGAGTGGCTCCTACGGCTCGACGCCGATTTATCGCAATCGCTCGGGGCAAACGGTGACAACGACTGTTCGCTCGGGCGGTCGCAACGACACCGTGACTGCGCCCTCACGTCAGAGTGTCAAGCCGGTCAACGTCAACACCCGCACCGTCGCCCGTCAAGGCTTCGGGGGCCGTTCGTCGTTCAGTTTCGGCGGCTGACATGAAGCGCATCACCCTTCCGGCGCGTCCTGATTGGCTTGACAAGGCGCGCGCCGTCGGCTTCGGGTTTCACGTCATGTACGGCGAGCCTTACTGGCTCGACGATGCCGCCTATACATTCACGCTCGATGAGATCGAGACACGGATTGAAGAACCGAGCCAGGAACTGCACGACATGTGCATGGATCTGGTCGATGATATCGTCAGAAGCGAAGAGTCGCTCGACAAGCTGGCTATTCCGGAGGACCTGCGCGATGTGGTGCAGCGCTCCTGGCAGCGTCGCGACCGGCACCTCTACGGCCGGTTCGATCTTGCTTATGACGGCACTGGCCCGGTTAAGTTGCTCGAATATAACGCTGATACTCCCACTTCGGTGTTTGAGACAGCCTATTTCCAGTTCAACTGGCTGACCGACCAGGTGGCTTTGGGTATCCTGCCCAAGGATGCGGACCAGTACAATTCCTTGCAGGAAAGCCTCGTCGAGGCGTTCGAGCAATTTTCCAAGGAGCCGATCTTCCACTTCGCGGCGATGACCGACAATGAGGAGGATCGCGGCACGACGGTCTATCTGATGGACTGTGCAGTGCAGGCCGGCCATCGCGTCGAGCTTCTGGACATCCGCGAAATCGGCATCGATGCACAGGGCCGTTACACCGATCTCAAGGATCGGGTGATCGACCGCTGCTTCAAGCTGTATCCGTGGGAATTCATGCTGCGCGAGCCGTTCGCCCGCGACCTCGTGCGCTCGGGCGATGTTTTCGTCGAGCCCGCCTGGAAGGCCGTGCTTTCCAACAAAGGGCTTCTGCCTCTGCTCTGGCAGCGCCACCCCAATCATCCCAACCTGCTCGCTAGCTATTTCGCAGACGACCCGGCGGCGTCCAGTTTGAGCGATTATGTGCGCAAACCACTGCTGTCGCGAGAAGGCGAGAACGTCACGATATTCCGAGATGGCCGGGAATTGATTTCCGCCCCCGGCGATTATGGCGACGAAGGCTTTATCGTCCAGGCCTATGCTCCGCTTTTCGAAAGCGATGGTGGCTTCGCCGTGCTCGGCAGCTGGATCGTCGGTGATCGCGCCTGCGGTCTTGCCGTCCGCGAGGATCGCTCGCGCATAACCGCCAACTTGTCGCGTTTCGTACCGCATGTCATCGTCGGATAAGAGAAGGTATATCGCGCCATGCGCGGCTATCTTCTTTTAATCGTCGAGCGACGCAGCCCCAGTTTCAGCGGCGATGTCGCACTTGGAAATAGAATGTACCCCCTACAGACCGTGTGGCGGCAGGGTTGGAATGTCCGTTTGTGTGCAAAGTAGAAGTGTCACTTTGGGCGCTTCTTCAGCCATTTGCAAATGCGTCACTCGGCATGTCCACTTGCGCTGAGGCAAGCCCCCGACCGGACCGGCTGGACCGGGTTGCAAGGGAAGGGAGGGGGCGGGTGAGATGCTCCCCATCGGCTTTAGCTTTCTCAGTGGCAATTGTTCCGTCGCCGGTTGTACTATTGGCAGCTGTCTGTTGCAGGGTAGGGATCAAAGCCGCACGATGCTTCCAGAAATCAAGCTGCAGGGGCACGTCGATGTCGCCGCGCTGTCACCACTTCTTCGCGGCATGCTTCTTTCGGTTGCCTATGCTGACGGTGAGGGTGGCATAGGATTGACTGCGACCGGCGCCATGAACCGCAAGTTCGTGCATTGGGCCGCTGTGCACTTCCTCTGGCCAAGCTTCACAGCCGAAGACCTCTACAGCATGAACAAGGTGCTCAATGAAAGCGACATGCCGCCGCTTTGGGTCGTGCGCGACATGACCCGCCACCTGAAGCTTCTTCGCCGGAAAAAGGATGTGCTGCTGCCAACTAGACGAGGCCGGGAGTTTTTGGCAAAACCGCAAGCCTTCTTCGATCTGATCGCCACGGATTATCTCTACTCGTATGTCCACGAAACCGATCGTGAAGAGGAGGTGCGGGCGCGGTTACGCTGGTGGCGCCTATTCCTCAATCTTCTCAATATCGCGGCCAGAGAAGGTTGCACGTCAATGGAGGTTGTGGAGATCCTCTATCCAGACCTGGCGCCTCTGTCGGACACCGAAATAACCCTGGAAGCCTGGAAGTTGAAATCCGATCTCCAGCACGGCGTCTTTCGACGCTTATGCTGGCTCGGCTTGCTCTATGAGGCACGAGAGGGGCTCACTCTTCTCCAGGACGGATCCTTCCACAAGACGCCACTTTGGGCAGCCTGCCTGCAGTTGGAATCGGATACGCAAAGCGACATCGGCGTGCACTGACGAACTTCATTCCGCTGGCTGCCTCATCAACGCCTTCTGCCTTTTGGGAATCACCTCCGGATCATTCATGAAGTCCGTCCGCCGACCAGGCTTGCGGCCGCGCTTGTGATAACCATTGCCCTGGCTGCCATCGGGAATGCCGAACATATGATCCGTCTGGCCGGCGGCGAGGGCCGCTCTTGCTGCGCTGCTGTTCCCGCCCAGCCTGCAGCTCGGCGACGATGGAAAGCATGTCTCGACCAGACTGGAGGTCGTCATCCTTGCTCCCAAGGTTGGCATTGACCAGCGCGTCGAGGCGAGACTGTCGCATCTCTAACTGGCCCAACTGTCGCATTACTAAATAGCCCTTACACAACTTGTGGCGGGGAAGTTGGAATGTCCGTTTGTGTGCAAAGTAGAAGTGTCACTTTGGGCGCGTCTTCAGCTATTTAGAAATGCGACACTCGGCATGTCCACTTGCGCTAAGGCAAGCCCCCGACCAGACCGGCTGGACCCGGTTGCAAGGGAAGGGAGGGGGCGGGTGAGATGCTCCCTTCGGCTTTAGCTTTGACAGTTGGAGCAGCCAGTCATTCCGCCGCATCGAGGTCAGAGAGTGCTTGTCGCCGTCGGGCAATGACGGCGGGATCGTTCATGAAATCCGTCTTCCGACCCGGCTTGCGGCCCCGCGGCGTGTAGCCATTCTTCTCGCTGTTGGTCCTGACCTTGGGCGCCGGCAGTTGCTCCTGACGCTCCTTGATATAGGCCAGGACATCGCCGAGCCGCTTGTTCTCGGTGATCGCCGCATGCGTCACCCGCTGGTCCTTGTCGAACGTCTTGTAGGGCAGGGAATGACCTTTCCAGCGCACGTCCAGCCGGCCATCGGCATAGGCATAGGTCTCGACATAGCGGCCAACCAGGCCACGCGTCACATCACTCTCTTCCAGCATGATCCGCTGGCGCTCGAACGAGAACGTCAACTGCGCCCCGACATAGCGCTGCTCGCGCTTGCACAGGATCTCGCTGAGCCGGTCCGGCGCCAGATTCAGTGGCCGATGCAGGTCTTCCGACCGGGCAGGGGCAATCGCAAAGCGTGCGTTGTAGTCTTCCATGAAGCCAGGCAAAAACGCATTGCCTGCCGCCATGCCGGAAATCCCCGCCAGCCGCAGTTCCTTGACCAGTCGATCCTGCAACGTCCGGTTCATCCGCTCGACACGACCCTTCGCCTGGCTCGAATTTGCGCAAAGAATCTCAATGTTTAGCTCACAAAGCGCCCGCCCGAACTGGGTCATGCCCTGGCCACCCTTGGCCTCCTTCTTCGCCACCCGGAACACCGAATGCTTGTCGGAGTAGAAAGCCACAGGCGCGCCGTGATCGCGCAGGTAAAGCGCCAGCGCCTCGAAATAGCTGAAGGCGCTTTCCGAGCGCACGAACCGCAACTGCATCAGCTTGCCCGTCGCATCGTCGACGAACACCAGCAGCGAGCATGGATCACCGCGGTCCTCGAACCAGCGATGCTCGGACCCGTCAATCTGCACCAACTCGCCATAGGCTTCACGCCGCAAGCGCGGCTGATGAAACGTCCGCCGCTGCTTGCGCGAGAGCCACAGGCCCGCATCCACCATCCAGCTGCGCAACGTCTCACGCGACACCCGCAACCCATCGCGCTCGGCAAGCTTCTCGGCCGCCAAGGTTGGTCCGAAGTCTGCATAGCGTTCGCGAACCAACGTCACGGCGTAATCCCGAACCCCGTCGCTGATCCGGTTGTTCGACGGTCGGCCGATCGCTTTGTGCCGGATCGACGCCGCACCACCCGTGTTGATCCGCTCCAGCAGACGACGCACCTGGCGCGTACTCAGATCAAGCACATGTGCCGCCGACACCATCGTCATCCGGCCGGCGATCACATTCGATAGAATCTCGATCCGCTGCAGATCACGCTCGCTCATCGCAATCAGTCCCATCCGCAATCTCCCAGGTCATCAAACAAGGGGAGAGTGACATTCCAACTTTGCAGAAACAGGACACTTTAACTTTGCGGCTACACATATTGTCAAAGCTGGTTAGATGGGCGACGCTTTCAGCCGGTTAGAAACGCGACACTTGCGCTTCGGATTAGCCGCCGATCCGACCGGCTGGGCCGGGTTGCAAGGGAGGAGCGGGGGCGGGTGATGACACTCCCTTCGGCTTTAGCTTTCTCACTGGCAATTGTTCTTTTGTCGCTCGATACTCGCTGGCACTTGCATGGCGCAGGATGGGGATCAAAGCCGCACGATGCTTCCGGAAATCAACCTGCAGGGGCACGTCGATGTCGCCGCGCTGTCACCACTTCTTCGCGGCATGCTTCTTTCGGTTGCCTATGCTGACGGTGAGGGTGGCATAGGATTGACTGCGACCGGCGCCATGAACCGCAAGTTCGTGCATTGGGCCGCTGTGCACTTCCTCTGGCCAAGCTTCACAGCCGAAGACCTCTACAGCATGAACAAGGTGCTCAATGAAAGCGACATGCCGCCGCTTTGGGTCGTGCGCGACATGGCCCGTCATCTGAAACTTCTTCGCCGAAAAAAGGACGTGCTGCTGCCAACCAAACGCGGCCGGGAGTTTTTGGTGAACCCGCAAGCCTTCTTTGATCTGGTCGCCACGGATTATCTCTATTCGTATGTCCACGCCACCGAGCGGGAAGAGGAGGTCCGAGCGCGGTTACGCTGGTGGCGCCTATTCCTCAATCTTCTCAATATCGCGGCCAGAGAAGGTTGCACGCCAATGGAGGTTGTGGAGATCCTCTATCCAGACCTGGCGCCTCTGTCGGACACCGAAATAACCCTGGAAGCCTGGAAGTTGAAATCCGATCTCCAGCACGGCGTCTTTCGACGCTTATGCTGGCTCGGCTTGCTCTATGAGGCACGAGAGGGGCTCACTCTTCTCCAGGACGGATCCTTCCACAAGACGCCACTTTGGGCAGCCTGCCTGCAGTTGGAATCGGATACGCAAAGCGACATCGGCGTGCACTGACGAACTTCATTCCGCTGGCTGCCTCATCAACGCCTTCTGCCTTTTGGCAATCACCTCCGGATCATTCATGAAGTCCGTCCGCCGGCCAGGCTTGCGGCCACGCTTCTGATAACCATTGCCCTGGCTGCCATCGGGAATACCGAACATATGATCCGTCTGGCCGGTGCGGCGAGGGCCGCTCTTGCTGCGCTGCTGTTCCCGCCCAGCCTGCAGCTCGGCGACGATGGAAAGCATGTCGTCGAGACGCTTGTTCTCGACAACCTCTGCCCGGTGGACCGACCGCAATGTATCGAAGGTTCTGTAGGGCAGGGTGAAGCTCTCGTGCATGATCTCGAGGCGGCCGTCCGGGTAGTCGCAGACAACGACCTTCTTACCCGCCAATGGCCTGGAAATCTCGGTCGGATCGAGAATGAACAAGACCTTGTCGTAACGGAGCGTCAGCGACTGCGACAGTGTGCGGACTTCCTTCCGGCACATGGCGCCATCGAGATTCTCATGGTCGGCCAGCGGTCGGTGCATGTCCTTCGGATTGCGCGGTTGCTTGCCGAACCGCGAATTGAAATCCGCAATGAACTCAGGCGCATAGGCATTGGCAGCTTCGATCGTATCGATGCCGCGAAGCCGCATCTCCTTCACCAGCCGATCCTGCAATGTCTGGTTGGCGCGTTCCACACGGCCCTTGGCTTGCGGAGTGTTGGCACAGATAATGTCGATGTTCAGCTCATAAAGCGCACGACCAAACTGCGTCAGGCCGCTCGTCCGGTCTTTCTCTGACGCATGCGTGCTACGGAAAACCCCATGTTTGTCGCTGTAGAACGCGAGAGGTTTGCCCCATTGCTGCAAATACGCCTTAGTCGCATGCAGATAGTCGAACGTGTTCTCTGATCCGGCGAACCGCAGGTGCAGCAGCTTGCCGGTCGCATCGTCGATATAGACGAGCAGGGCGCATTTGGGGCCGCGGTTCTCGAACCACCAGTGATGCGAACCATCGATCTGCACCAGTTCGCCAAAGCAGTCGCGCCGGCCGCGTGGCTGGAAAACCCGTTTCTTGCGTTCCCGGCGCGAGATCCAGATGCCGGCCTCGGTCATCCATTGCCGCAGCGTCTCCTTAGCAACAGAGATCCGGTGCAGCTCGATCAGCTTCTCGCGAGCCAGCGTCGGGCCGAAATCCAGATAGTGCTCGCGGATCAGATCCAGCGCTGCATTGCGAAACTCCTCGCTGTGGCGCCGGTTGCTCGGCTGCGATCGTTTCTTGGAAACGAGGCCGGCTGGACCATCCCGGTCATAGGCCTGCAGCAACCGATGGACCTGACTTCGACTGAGCCCGAGCAGTTCGGCAGCCTGGACAACGCTCAGGCGTAGGTCACGGATCTTCTGGATGACTTCAAGGCGATGCAACTCTTTCTGCGACATGGTGATCATAAAGGACATGACGACTCCGACCGCTCATGGTCTTGACCAGGCTGAAGATCGTCATCCTTGCTCCCAACGTTGGCTTTGACCAGTGCGTCGAGAGGCGAGACTGTCGCATCTCTAACTGGCCCAACTGTCGCATTACTAATTAGCCCTTACACAACTGTATGGCATAAGATAGCTTATGGAACAAAGTGATTGCACTGGCCTACGCGTGATCAGCGAACCGAAGTTCGTTAGACTATGCTTTTCATCGCGATCACGCGACCGTCCCGGTCCCCGGAACACGCGACTATTCGGCGAGCTCTCGCATGACCTTGATAAGGTCAGACTTGCCTTCGAAGCCGATGCCCGGCAGCTCAGGCATCGTGATGTGCCCGTCGATGACCTTTACGCCGTCCGGGAAGCCCCCGAAAGGCTGGAAGAGATCCGGATAGCTCTCATTGCCACCGAGGCCGAGGCCGGCCGCGATGTTGAGCGACATCTGGTGACCGCCATGCGGGATGCAGCGGGACGGCGACCAACCGAACTGGCGCAGGACGTCGAGGGTCCGGAGGTATTCGACGAGACCGTAGGACAGGGCGCAGTCGAACTGCAGGAAGTCGCGGTCGGCGCGCATGCCGCCGTAACGAAGCAGGTTGCGGGCATCCTGGTGGGAGAAGAGGTTCTCGCCGGTTGCCATCGGAGCGTCGTAGAATTCGGAGATGGCCGCCTGCAAGGCGTAGTCGAGCGGATCGCCGATTTCCTCGTACCAGAAAAGCGGGTAGTCACGCAGCATCTTGGCGTAGGCGATGCCGGTCTCCAAATCGAAGCGGCCGTTCGCATCGACCGCGAGTTTCGCCTCGGAACCGATCTCTTCCAGCACGGATTCGATGCGGCCTCGGTCCTCGTCGATCGAGGCGCCACCGATCTTCATCTTCACGACATTGTACCCGCGGTCGAGATAGCCGCGCATCTCCTTGCGAAGCGCACTGTTGTCCTTGCCGGGATAGTAGTAGCCGCCGGCGGCGTAAACGAAGACCCTGGGGTCCGCCTCGCGGCCCTTCATGTCGGCCAGCATGCGGAAGAGAGGTTTACTTTCGATCTTCGCAACCGCATCCCAGATGGCCATGTCGATGGTACCGACAGCCACGGAGCGCTCGCCGTGACCGCCGGGCTTTTCATTCATCATCATGGTCGACCAGATCTTGTGCGGATCGAGGTTGGTGCCGGCGTCGTTGATCAGGCTGTCCGGGTCTGCCTGCAGGATGCGGTCCTTGAACCGTTCGCGGATCAGGCCGCCCTGGCCATAACGGCCGTTCGAGTTGAAGCCATAGCCAACGACGCGGCGGCCGTCCCTGACGACATCGGTCACGACGGCAACGAGACTGGCCGTCATCTTCGAAAAGTCGATATAGGCGTTGCGGATGGGCGACGCGATGGGCTTGGTAACTTCGCAGACGTTTACGATACGCATTTTGATCTCCGGTTTCTGAACATTTGGATGTCTGGCTAGTGCTGGGCTTCGTCAGCGACAACAGTGATCCGGTGGGGAACGTCCCCGCGTGTTCGGCGTCGACGGTGGCCCGGTCAAAAGCCCCTTCCCACTTGGCGATGGCTATTGTTGCAACCCCGTTGCCGATGAGGTTCATGAAGCGATCGACGCCGAGCAGGAGGATGAGACCTGCGATGGGAATGGCATGAAAGCTGGGCAGCGTGGCAGCAAGGGTAACGAAGCCTGCGAGGTGACCGAGATCGATGGTGACTTCATTTCTTCCTCCCATTGCCGTCGCGTCTCCAACAACGGCGTTCCTCAACGCAACATTCGCGAACAAGCGATTGACCGTCCAATGCCGTTTCGGCTTCAATTGATGCCGTAAGTGAGAGGATGAGATGGATACTGCCTGGCTTTTGGATTTGCGAGCTCTCGCCGACACCCTCAATTTTTCGAGGGCGGCGGAGTTGCGCAATATTACGCAGCCCGCCTTTGGTCGCCGGATAAAGGCCTTTGAAGATTGGAGCGGATCCGTTCTGGTCGACCGATCAACGCACCGCATCAGGATTACGCCTGCTGGCGAAATTATGCTTGATGCCGCAAATGACATTCTTCAAAGGATCGAAAGGGCTACCCACGACTTGAACCAGGAACGATCCGCCACTGCGACCCTGACGTTTGCGGCGACGCACGCTTTATCCTTCACCTTTTTTCCGGGTTGGGTGCAAAGTCTGGGCTCGTCGGTAGCGACAGTGCCAATCCGGCTTCTTTCCGACAACATGAATGAGTGCGAAAAGATGATGGCGGAAGGCAGGGCGCAGTTTCTCCTGTGCCACTTCCATCCAGACAGCGAAATTCGTTTGCATGAAGCCGACTTCAAGTACATGGAACTTGCCAGCGACGTTCTTGTCCCCGTTGCTCGAAGAGGCAAGGAGGGCGCGCCAATCCATAAGTTGCCCGGTACACCGGAGATTCCCGTCCCTCATATATCGTTTGACGAGAAATCGGGAATGGGCCGAATACTGGCGGCCAACCTTTCGCCGGTCGAGAGCGAATTGCATCTGGTGCGCGTCTTCACATCGCATTTGGCAATGGTCTTGAAAGCGCTGGCACTTGAGGGAAAAGGCGTGGCCTGGATACCGCGCAGCCTTGCCAGCTCTGAGCTGGAACCAGAAGGGAACCTGGCAGTCGCCGGCGACGAACGGTGGATGGTGCCGGTCAAGATCGTACTGATCCGATCCAGGACCCGGATGACGGAGTTGGCAGAGAAATTCTGGATGACGGTCGAAAGTGCATCGAAGCGAACGCCAGTATGAACAGTCTTTACTTGCGACCCGTGGCCCCTCATAGGGGGCAATTGAATTTGATTTGGCATTCTATTTTGCAAGCCAGGGGCAAAGGTGCGTGCTTCTTCCCGTACTCGCCGGAACCGTGAGAACGATTGACGAGAACCTACTGGCCGAGCCACTCGATAAATGGATCCGCGGACTTCAATCCTTCGCCGCTTCAGTCACCATTCATGCCAGCGCGTCGCAGTAGTGCCCAGTCGATCAACGCTTCCATCGCCGGACCCAGTGCAACACCAAGTTTGCTTAAGTTGTACTCTACCCGTGGGGGCACCTCCGGATAAACGGTTCGTACGATTATTCCGTCCTTCTCCAGCTCTTTCAGTTGTTGGATGAGCATTTTCTGGTTCACGCCGTCGACACGCCGTTCCAACTCAGAAAAGCGGAGGGGACCATGCGCTGCAAAGAGCTGGCAGATGATGACAGTCTTCCACTTGCCCTCGAGAACCCGCAGCGCCTCACTGGTCGCCGCAGCCCATACCTTCCGCCGCTCGGGATTCTGGCAGTTCCAGTCGTGCTCAGTCCGCATACATACCTCAATCGGCAGTAACACACCAAAAGGTGGGTTCTTGCCTGCTTAGCTATCTACTCCTATTTTCATTAGTACAGAAATGCGGAAGGAATAGCTTATGAAAATCGGCATCTTTGGCACCGGCAATATCGGCGGTACCCTCGCACGCAAGCTTGCCGCCGCAGGGCATGATGTCCGGATCACCAATTCAAAACCCTCCGAAAAGCTCAACGCATTCGCTGCTGACATCGGCGCGACCCCGGCTGATGCACAGGGCGTGGTGGATGGCGCTGATATAATCATCTTGTCGATCCCATTCCCGGCCGTTGCAGAGCTTCCGCAGGATCTATTCGCAAATCTTGCCGCCAACGTCCCGGTCGTCGATACGGGCAACTACTATCCTGGCATGCGCGATCCGCACATTGCCGAGATTGACGACGGATTGCCGGAAAGCGTCTGGGTTTCGAACCAGATTGGCCGCCGCGTTATCAAAGCCTTCAACAACATTCTGGCTGCGACCCTTGCCGATGGCGGGCGTCCGGTTGGTGCACCCGATCGCATTGCAGCGGCCGTTGCGGGCGACGACGAGGCTCAGAAAAGAATCGTCATGGGCATCGTGGACGAGGTCGGTTTTGATCCCATCGATTCAGGGTCTCTCGACGACTCCTGGCGCCAGCAGCCGTCGACGCCCGTCTATTGCTGCGACTGGAACGTCGAGGAGACGCGCAAGGCCCTTGCTCAGGCCGTGAAGGGAAAGGCCGCTGCAACGCGGGACAAATTGCCCGAACAATTCGCGGCACTCGGCCCCAACCCAAAGCACGCCGATGTCATCGCCTCCAATCGGGAGAACAATGCCCCGGCGTAAGGAAATTAACCAACGACACCACTCATCAGATGCCCAGTGTCTCTAGTTTAGCAAGCTTACGCGTTAAAGCGCTCACTTGCTCGAGATATTTGTTTGAACGATGTGGTTTTCCGCCTGGAGGATTTTGCCCAAATACGTTTTGGCCTATTCTATTGCTTGATCAATCAGGCTGAATCTCTCACCACAAGCTTGCCTTGGAAATTAACTGTCTCCCTCGGCGCTCTTTCCAGAATCATGTCTATTGCCGCTTTGACCATCTGGTCGGTGGGTTGCTCGTAGGTTGTAAGGCTGTATGCGGGGGATGCCGCAGGGGCAGCGTTGTCGAAGCCCACAATGGCGAGATCATCCGGCACACGTAAGCCGAACTCGCTTCGGGCAACATCGATCGCTCCGAACGCGAGAGCATCGTTTTCGCACATGAGGACATCGATCCGGTCTTCCGACGCAACGTTAGACAAATAGTCCCGGGCGGCTTGCGCGCCTGCTTCTGCGCTGTAGCGCTCGGCAGACATTTCTACGAGTTCGACGCCGAGAGCGGTTCGCCAGAACGCCTTGAAGTTTCTCCGCCTGCCAAGCGCTGTAGACAATGTAAGCGCCCCGGCCATAAATCCCGGTCTCCGATATCCCCGTTTTAATAGGTGCTCGCCGATCTCGGCAATCGCCACGACGGCATCGCAGGAGATGGCGGGAACACCTTCGATCTGGCTATCTCGAGCAAGAACAAACATCGGAGGCCCGCCGCGTCCCAGCTTATGATCCGTCAACATCTCGTCGCGAAACGCTGTGCCAAATAGCACGATCGCATCAACCTGCCGCTGGTCGGCATTCAATATGGCATGCACGTGGCTGTAGTGCTGATTGATATTGATCAACATGGTCACGAGCCCCTCCGCCTGCAGGCTGGCGGTTAGCTTTTCAAGAAACGGAAGCTTGTGCGGGTTTGCGAAGTCATCAACGAGAACCGCGACCTGATGTGTAGAATTGGTGGCAAGGCTCCTGGCCAACAGGTTAGGCCGATAATTGAGCCGCTCTGCCGCCTCCAGCACTTTGGCTTTGCTTGCTTCCGTGATCGAGGCACCCGGCGTAAATGCGCGGATGACCGTCCACTTTGAAACGCCGGCCTCCATCGCCACGTTCTGCGCCGTCGCTCGCTTCATAGTCGAACCTCTCCGTTTCGAAACGTTTATTCCATTTCTGCCGGAACGCGAAATGAATGGTTGATTTCTTTTAGCAAGAATCTTATAGCTATGCACGTTTGCTACCGGTAGCATAAAATGTGCGCCCGGTAGCAAATTGGAGGACGCGCCGTCTGAGGCGTTTTTGGTGGTTCTCGCGCTAGGAGGCGCGGGACACCCTTTGGGAGGAGTTTTTATGAAATCGTTTCTTCGTAAAATTGTGCTGGGCGTTGCCGTGGTTAGCGCACTTGGCGCTGCATCTGGCGTTGCCATCGCACAGGATATCAACATCATCGCCGTAACGCACGGCCAGGCCAACGACCCCTTCTGGTCGGTTGTTAAGAACGGGGTAAGCGCCGGCGCCAAGGATGCCGGTGTCAGCATCGACTATCGTGCGCCGGAAACCTTCGACATGGTGGCCATGAGCCAGCTGATCGACGCCGCCGTCAACCAGAAACCAGCCGGCTTGATCGTCTCGATCCCGGATTCGTCCGCATTAGGCCCGTCGATCCAGAAGGCCGTCGCCGCCGGCATTCCGGTCATTTCCATCAATTCCGGCTCCGACGTTTCGAAGTCACTGGGAGCGCTTCTCCATGTCGGCCAGGACGAATACAGCGCCGGCAAGGCAGCAGGTGAAAAGCTCAAGGAGATGGGCGGCAAGGTTGCCATCTGCGTCAACCAGGAGGTCGGCAACGTCTCCCTCGATCAGCGTTGCCAGGGCTTCTCCGACGGCTTTGCAGGCAGCGTTACGGTCCTGCCCGTCTCCAACGATCCGGCGGACGTTCGGGCCAAGGTGAAGGCTGCACTGAGCTCGAACGCCGCAATCGACACGATCATGGCACTCGGCGCAAGCACTGCCGGCGAACCGTCTCTGGCTGCCGTCGCCGATGCAGGCATGACTGGCAAGATCAAAGTCGCCACTTTCGACCTTTCTGCAGACTTCCTGAAGGCTGTCGCTGCTGGCGATGCCGCTTTCGCCATCGATCAGCAGCAGTTCCTCCAGGGCTATCTGCCCGTGGTCTTCCTCGCAAACTATGCCAAGTACGCCTGATCCCCGGCGGCAACGTGCCTTCCGGTCCGAACCTGATCACCAAGGAAAAGGCCGCCCAGGTCGTCGAACTATCGGCAAAGGGCATCCGCTAATCCACGACTGCCGAAAGGCGTGATTGTCGAACACCCTCTCCGCTTTCGAAGAGGGTGTTCGACAGACGACGTGCGCCGTGAGGAATGCCCTCGGCGCTTCGGCGAATTGCATCCATTGGGAGGTAGGTATCATGGCTCCGATCGAGCAAAAAATAGGAGATGCGTCAAACTCCGACGAGCGCATCAAACAGGTGGGCTTTCTCACACATATGATGCGTCGGCCCGAGCTCGGCGCGGTTGCTGGCCTCGTCCTGGTGGTGACGTTCTTCTTTCTTACCGCAGACCGTTCGATGTTTTCGCTTTCAGGTGTGATGACGATCCTGGCCCCAGCCTCACAGCTGGGAATTCTCGCCATTGCGGCAGCTCTGCTGATGATTGGTGGCGAGTTCGATCTTTCGATCGGCTCGATGGTGGCCTTCGCCGGATTGATCTTCGGCGCGGCCCTGACCAATTTCGGTCAACCGCTCTGGATTTCCATTATCATCACGATGCTGCTTGCAGCCGCCATGGGCGCGGTGAACGGACAGATTGTGATCAGGACACGGCTGCCGTCGTTCATCGTCACGCTTGCCTTCCTCTTTATTTTGCGGGGTCTAACCCTTGTTGGCCTGAAATGGGCGACAGGCGGCTCAACTCAGCTTCGCGGGATAGGTGAGGTTGTCGGCGACGGTCCCTTGAAGCGCCTGTTCTCAGGCGTCGCCTTCCAGGATCTTTTCAGCTGGCTTGCAGCCCATGGCCTGATCGAGAAGTTCGACAACGGCGTTCCGAAAGTCACGGGCGTGCCGGTGTCCGTGGTCTGGTTCATCGCCATTGCCGGGCTCGCCACCTGGGTTCTTCTGCGCACCCGGATCGGAAACTGGGTTTTTGCCGCCGGCGGCGATCCCAATGCGGCAAGAAACTCCGGGGTCCCGGTCGATCGCGTGAAGACGGGGCTCTTCGCGCTCACAGCCTGCGCCGCGGCGCTTGTGGCAATTATCACCGTGCTGGATGCCGGCTCGACGGACGCGCGCCGCGGTTTCCAGAAGGAGTTCGAGGCGATCATCGCTGCCGTGATTGGCGGATGTCTGCTGACCGGCGGTTATGGATCGGCGATCGGCGCCTTCTTCGGCGCCATCATCTTCGGTCTCGTCTCGATCGGCCTGACCTACACGAAGTTCGACTCGGACTGGTTCCAAGTCTTCCTCGGCTCCATGCTGCTGCTGGCCGTTCTCTTCAACAATTTCATTCGCCGCAAAGTGACAGGGGAGCGCTGATCATGACTGATAACCAATCAGAAACCGCTCCGCCGGTCATTGAAGTCAAAAATATCGTCAAGCACTACGGCTCCGTCATCGCGCTCTCGGGCGTTTCGATGAAGGTATCACAGGGCGAAGTGCTCTGCCTGCTTGGAGACAATGGAGCTGGGAAATCCACACTCATCAAGACGCTGTCGGGTGTGGTCCGTCCCTCGGGCGGCGATTTCCTGGTCGAGGGCAAGCCGGTCGCATTCACCAGTCCGCGCGATGCACTCGATGCCGGCATCGCGACCGTCTATCAGGATCTGGCGATGATCCCTTTGATGTCGATCACTCGAAACTTCTTCATGGGACGCGAACCCGTGAAAGGCATTCCGCCGTTTCGCCATGTCGATTTCAAGTATTGCAGCGAGGTGACTCGCGAGGAGATGCACAAGATCGGCATCGATATCCGCGACCCGAACCAGGCGGTCGGCACCCTTTCCGGCGGCGAGCGGCAATGTGTGGCGATCGCGCGGGCCGTTTATTTCGGAGCAAAGGTGCTCATCCTCGATGAGCCGACGTCCGCATTGGGCGTTGCCCAAACCTCGATGGTGCTGAAGTACATCCATCAGGTTCAGCAGAAGGGCCTCGCTGTGATCTTCATCACCCACAATGTTCGCCATGCCTTTGCTGTCGGCAATCGTTTCACGGTTCTCAATCGCGGAAAGACGCTCGGCACTTTCGACAAGAGCGAGATTTCGCTTGAGGAACTGCAGAACCTCATGGCTGGCGGCAAGGAACTGCAGGTGCTCTCCGCCGAACTCGGCGGCACGATCTGACATATTGCATGAGGAACAATCATGAAAACGACTACAAAAACATCACCTTTCACGCTAGCGGTCTGCGCCGAAATGGTGTTTCGCTCCCTGCCCCTCCTCGATCGGTTGAAGCGCATCACCGAACTCGGCTTCCAGGCGGAAATCTGGGATTGGACGAAACACGATATCGAGGCGATCGCAAAGTCTGGTGCCACTTTCTCGTCGATGACAGGATACGTGACCGGCACGCTGGCAGATGACGCCGGAGCCGATGAGCTGCTGCGCACTGCGCGCCAGTCGATCCCGATCGCCAAGGAACTCAATTGCCCGCGCCTCAACTTGCATGGCACGGGGCTCGACGGACAGGGCCTGCCCGTCGTCAAGTCCGAGGTCGTCACCGGCGCCATGTGGCTGAAGGCCGCCGATACGCTAAACCGCATCGCTGATCTCGGCGAGGAGGAAGGCGTTACCTTCGTCCTCGAAAACCTGAACGAGGCTGTTGACCATCCAAAGACGCCGTTTGCCAAGGCCGCCGACACGCTTGCATTGGTCGCGGCCGTCAACCGGCCGTCGCTGAAGCTCAACCTGGATCTCTACCATGCGCAGATCGGTGAAGGGAACTTGATCGAGCTTTGCCGCACCGCTCTTCCACATATCGGTGAAATTCAGGTCGCCGACGTTCCCGGCCGCAAGGAGCCGGGCACTGGTGAAATCAACTATCCGGCGATCGCACGCGCCCTGAACGAGATGGGCTACCGGGGCACGATCGGCATGGAAGCCTGGCCATCCGGCGATGACGAACTTGCTCTTTCCCGCTTCCGCGACGCGTTTTCCCTTTGATCCGACAGCAGCATTTTCAGGAGCTTTCCATGCCCGCCCACCGTCCCGTCAATCTCGCTCTCATCGGTGCCGGCCGCATCGGTTCGTTCCACGCCGAAAGCGTCGCCCGGCGCCTGGTTGATGCCAATTTGCTCGCCGTCGCCGATCCGGCGCCGGGCGCTGCCGAAAAACTGGCGGCAGCGCTCGATGCACCCAAAGCCTATACCAGCGTGTCGGAGCTTCTCGCCAATCCGGAGATCGATGGCGTCATCATCGCCACGCCGGCGCGTTTCCACACGAGCGTCGTCGTGGAAGCCGCGCGGGCCGGAAAAGCGGTCTTCTGCGAAAAGCCGATGGCGCTGACGCTCGGGGAAGCAGACGAGGCTATCGCTGTCACAAAGGCTGCGAAGGTGCCACTCCAGGTTGGCTTCAATCGACGTTGGGACCAGGCTTTTTACGAGGGCCGCGCAGCGATCGACGCTGGCAAAGTTGGTTCCGTCCAACTTCTTCGCTCGTTGACGCGAGACCCGGGTCCCTACGACGGCAACCCGGAAAAGACGCCGCTATGGACGATCTTCTATGAGACACTGATCCATGACTTCGACACGCTGCTGTGGCTGAACCCGAAAGCAACCCCGATCGAGGTGACGGCGATTGCCGATGCGCTCGTGGTACCGGACTTTGCCAGAAAGGGTTTTCACGACACCGCCGTCGTCACCATCCGCTTCGACAACGGTTCGATCGCCGTGGCGGAGGCGAATTTCTGCGCCATGTACGGCTACGACATCCGCGGCGAGGTCTTTGGCTCCGGCGGCATGGTGACGATGGGCGATGTACGCCGTTCCTCGATGACGCTCTACGACAAGAACGGAGTTTCGAACGATACCTGGCGGCGTGACACGGATCACTTTGTCCACGGCTACACCGCCCAGCTCGGCTCCTTCGTCGAGGCCATAAGGACAGGCACCGTCACTGGCCCGACCGGTGAAGATGCCCGCAATGCGCTTGCCATCGCGCTTGCCTGCATCACGTCGGTTACCGAGCGCAGGACGATCCAGCTTTCCGGTCTCTAGGCCGGATCGCAAAAGACGGAGTGTGCCACGAAATGCCGCAGCATATCCGCAGTCTGAGCAGCCCGCCGGCTAGTTTCGAAGAGCTGAAGTGCGCTATCGCCTGCCGCCAGGTCACCTTCCCTCTTCGTGTCGAGAATGTCGCGAAGAGGGTCCTGGCCAAACCGGAACTCATGGCCTTTGCTAGCACGACCTCAATCGCGAACGACTGCGGCGTCTCCGTCTCTACGGTCATGCGCTTTGTTGCGCATATCGGCTTCCACGAGATCGGGCAGGCACGCGCAATTTTCAGAAATGAGTTGCGCCGCCGCCTGGCTGTGTTGTTGCCCGGGCCGGGTATGAAAAACGGGAGCGATGGGTAGATGGCCGTCGCCACAGTCGGTACGCTCAAGCGCAGGTTCGTGCTTTACGCTTGATCTGAAGATTGGTCCGATGAAGGCCACTGGCGCGTTCATTGGTGGGTTCCTGTGCGTCACCACCCGCGGCCGCCCTACTCGCCATCACTATCGGTTTGAAAGCGAAGAGGCGCTCGCATTGAAGGAAACCGAGCGCGGACCCGTTGTCCTCGTCACGTGGGATAACAATGATTTATGGAAGCCAGCTCATTTGAGACGCGTTACATTCCTGGCTACATGAACCCGATGCAACTGTGCTTATGCTCGCAATCGGCGAGGCCTAACCAGGATCGCCGGCCCAGTCTTCATGTCCATGGCGTATTCGGATCACGAAAATGGCTCCGTTCTCTTCGATCCGGTAGACAACGAGATGCGCTTTGAACGGATGGATCCTAACGTGCGGCCATATCTCTTCTCGTTCACGCGCCATTTGCGGATTCGCGGCAATCAGGTCAAGCACCGCGAACAGCTCGTCATGATACCTTCTAGCCTGTGCAGATCCGAAAATTCGGACACTTTGCTCGGCGATTGCAATGATGTCCTCTTCCGCTTCGACAGAAAGGCTAAAACGCATTATCTGCTGCCGCGGGTCGTTTCCGCGCGCGCGACTGCCGCTGCAAAGAGTTCGTCCTTCGAGCGACCGCCAACACCACTTTTGACACCGTCGTCGACAAAGCGTTGCATGGCAGCAATCTTATCACTGCGTGCTTGGTCCCTGCGAATCAGGTCGCGCACATAGTCACTGGCATTGGAATATCGCCCGGTCCTCGCTTGCGCCTCGACCCAATCTTTCATTGGATCTGGTAAAGATACGTTCATAGTAGCCATTCAAGCCTCCATACTGCGCATAGGTTAAGTGAAATTGGCAAAGTTTGTCAAACTGGCTCCTCATTCTCTATATAGGCGAAAAGCGACGCACCTGGTTTGGACCAAAGGAGATCGTTGGGAGGCTTGATGTGAGATAGCCCCACGAACCGCGCGCGGTTGCAACCGATCCTGCCCGAGGAAGGCAGCAAGTTCGGCTTGAAAACACGTTGCACGCAGGCCTCGTCCGGCACGAGCACATGGTTCTTGCTCTCAAGCGGTACGAAGCTCGCATTCGGAATCGCGGCGGCAAGCTTGCAACCTTGATCAAGCGGCACGCGCACGTTGCCGCGGCTCGGCAAATCGCGCCGGTCCCCAATATCACATTCTCCGACGCATTCCCTCAGAAACCAGTTTCGATCTTGGGCTCTGTGAGATAGACATCCCAGGTCGATACGCGCGTGTTTTGCGTCGACGCGTCAATCCCCGGAGTTGCATCATGAAAATCGCCCCGCAGCAGCGGATCTATGTCTGCTTCTTTCTCTTCGCTGTGTCGCTGGGGGCGCTGCTGTCGAGGATGCCGGATTTGCAGGTTGCACTTGGCGTCAATAAGTCCGAGCTTGGGTTGACCCTGATAGGGGCTGCGATCGGCGCCTTGATTTCGTTGACTTTGTCTTCGCCCTTGATCGCCCGGCTCGGCGCGCGTACGACGGCATTCATTACTGTTCTCGGCACGTCTGCGCTGCTATCTCTGGTGCCGTGGATTGGTGCGGCGCCGGTCGTGTTCTGTGTGCTTTTCGTCGAGGGGCTGCTCGCCGGGGCGCTGGAGATCAATCTCAATGTTGAGATCGACCGTATCGAAGCGCAGCTAGGACGCGGTGTGATGAACAGGGCGCATGGTTTCTGGAGCCTCGGCTTCTTCGTCACGGCGCTTGTCTCCTCGGTCGTTCGCCAAGCCGGGATTTCGATGGAACTCCATCTCGCCGTGACCTTTGTCGCGGTTGTTGTCATCGGCATCTGGGCGATTTCCGGCATGCGGAATGCGCCGGCGCGGATCGCGTTGCATGAAGGCAAGGCACCGCTGGTGGCGCTTCCCACCTGGGGCCTCATGCCGCTGTGCGTGATCGGCATCGCGGCCTTTCTCGTCGAAGGCGCCGGGATCGACTGGTCGGCGATCTATATGCGCGATGTGTTTTCGGTCGAGCCCTTCATTGGCGGACTGGGATTGACGCTCTTTACCTTCTGCATGGCGCTGGCGCGCCTGTTCGTCGATCCGCTGGTCGATCGGTTTGGCGCGCGGGCCGTCGCCACGATGTTGCTTGTTCTTTCGGCGATCGGCATCTGCGCCGTGTCGGGGGCGCCGCATCCCTATGTCGCGCTGGCGGGCTTTGCCTTGATGGGCGCCGGCTGCAGCGCGGTCTATCCTCTCGCTGTCTCGGCGGCGGCCCAACGCACCGACCGCGCGGCGTATCTCAACGTCGCCGCCCTCGGCCAAATGAGCTTTGTCGTCTTTTTCCTGGCGCCGCCGCTGCTCGGTTTCATTGCCGAACATGCTGGCATCCGGACATCCTATCTCGTTTGCCTTCCCCTTATCATTTACGCGCTCTTTTCGGCCAAGGCGCTTGCTACGCGCCGGGCTGCCGGCGGCGGTAGCGCTGCGACTGCTCGGAGCGTCAACGGGTAACGGCCTGGGCTACCGGTTTTGGCCGCGCGATTGGTTCGGCGAAAACCCGAGCACGTCGTTGCGGCGTGCTCGGTGCTCTCCCTAAGCAATACGGCTGGCTCTGCTGGTCGAAGTAGATCGCCTTGCGAGTCGCGCGTCTGGTCGAGGGAAATGCGGGCGCAGGCGCGAGGCCACTTGCTTGCCGCCGAGTTTGTTGACGGCAAGGGTATCTTAGCCGACGGGCTCGACCACGTCGATTGGGCGATCGCCCCGCCATCATGCCCCATTGATCACCGGTAATACAGCCGGTGGCTCTTTGTCGAATTTGCAGACGAACGGTGGTCTGGACGGTATCGAACTGGCGTTGGCTAATCGTGAAGCACCTGATACGTCATAGACCGCTGAGTATGAGGTCTTGGCACCATCTTCAGAGACAACCCTCGGACCGGACAGGAGAGCTTTTGATGGGCTGGAAAACACCGAAGATCGAATACGTGAACGGCTATAAGATCGTTGAAGTTGAGGGGCCTGCCTTCAAAGTCTACGATGGCGACCGTCAACTCGGGGACGATTTCCCCTACCCCGGCGAAGCTGCTGCTTACGCAACCTCGTTGCCAAAACGGGATCATCCACGCAGCTAGGCAAAAGGCCGCGGAAGATCATTGAAAACCCTTTATGGCAGCCTTACCGAAAGTGGAACAAGATTTGACCAGCTCCCAACTTTCTTCACCGCTAGAACTGCTTGGGTGGTCTGAATTCTTCGCGGACCAGGTCCAGCCCAGCGAAGCGGACTTGATCCCCCGACGCATCGCTTCAGTTCACCGGGCACGCATCGAGGCAATCGATGTCACCGGGCCGGTCGGACTGGAATTTCCATCCAATACCAGTACTGGTGACTACGCCGTGGGCGACTGGGTTCTTGCCGATGCATTGACTGACATGCTTGTCAGACGTCTCGATCGAAAAAGCGTCTTTCAACGACGCTTGGAAGGTGGGCGTGGCCAGCAACTTGTTGCCGCCAACATCGACACCCTGTTGATCGTGACCTCGTGCAATGCCGATTTTAATCTTGCTCGGCTGGAACGTTACCTGGCCATGGCCAACCAGGCCGGGAGCAATCCGGTGATTGTGCTGACAAAGGCTGACACCGCGGAGGATGCCGGCATGTTCCAGGCCCAAGCCGAGGCCTTGCAACGCGATCTGCCTGTCATTGCCTTGAATGGGCGCTCCGCGGACGCCGTTTCCCTGTTAAGGCCCTGGTGCGGCGTTGGCCAGACGGTTGCGCTAGTGGGATCTTCTGGTGTCGGAAAATCAACGCTGGTGAACACCATGACCGGGCCTGAATCTGACACAAAGCAAAAGACAGGCACCATCCGCGAATATGACGCGCAGGGCCGACACACCACCACGGCGCGATCCCTGCATGCAATTTCAGGGGGCGGCTGGGTCATCGATACGCCGGGAATAAGAACGCTTTACGTGAGTGATGTTGCCGACGGTATAGACACCCTCTTTGCTGAAATAACTGAACTGGCGCCGCTGTGCCGCTTTCGCGATTGCACCCATGCCCATGAACCTGGGTGCGCGGTCCAGGCAGCTGTCGCAAGCGGTGCCCTGGGCGTCGATCGCCTCGAACGCTGGCGGAGCCTGCTTGCCGAAAACAGCGACCGAACACCGGTCGTGAGCGGACCCCGCGGCAACAAGATCGTTCGCAAGAAGAAATATTGAAAGTGTTGAACGTTTGCGACGGTGCTCATCGGCGTCAGCCACAATCCGCTACCTGAATTGGCTGGGCTGGAGGATGGCGTGAGCGCTCAATGATTGGGATTGCGGTCAAGAAGAAGACCCTGCAAGCGGCCGCTCCCGCTTGTGAGGGATATGTCTTTGAACAATCGCGATATGAGACGCGGTCGCAATCCTTGCCTCTCATCGATGAGGAGGACTGACATCCTCTTTATCTCGATCGTGATCACGCCTGCATTGTCATGGCGACAAAAATTCCCGGAATCCATCGCATGGAATCCATTTTCCACCGCCCAGGCGGCTATCATATCCGCGTTCATCAAGGTCCTGCTTTAGGAGATGCGGACGTGCTGTCTCTAGCCTGTCCCGCTCGCGCAAATCGCTTCGCAGTCCCACGGATACCGTAACTGAATCGCTCTAATCCAGCCAAATCCTTCCAAGATTACAGTTCTCGCTCAGGTGTTGCGAGAAAGACTCGAAGCAATCGTTGTAAACCGGTACGACTCAGCCGGGGCCCCGCCCGTTAGTGCTCTTGAAATGATGTGAACCGACGCCGCCGCCGCGGGGTCGAGGTGGAAGCAAAACCCTCGAAAATCTACAGACGGTAGCGCCTGCGCCGAAGGTTGGGGTGTTATCGCGGGTGCTGAACCGCCACAGCCGGCTTTAGAGTGCAGCGTCTAGGACGCAATCGTGGTCACAGTCAACATTGGCGCGGGGGCCGAGCTACTCATCTCGGTTGATTGGCAAACGTGCATCGATGTGACCAGGATGCAAACTTGGCTGACCGATCCCGAGAACGTACGCGGCTGGTCCTCCTTGCGCGATCCCGAACTCGGGCACTTCTGGACATGGCGCGAGGAAAGCGATTTCCTCGTCGCGCAAGCGCGCCTTCTCAAAGCTCAGGGACGACCGGGCGAAGGGCTCGCCAATCTGGAGTGATGGCGCGAAGCCGCGCGAACGGCAGCGGTTATCACCTGCTGGCGGCGGAAATTCTGGCAACGGTTGCCGCCTGGAACGACGACCGGCATGCCCAGGGGCTCGAATATTTCCAGTTTGCGATCGCGAGTGCTCGCTCGCACGAGGTAACTCAGCTTTTCGAGGACGAGGGGCTCGAATTCTCCACGGTCGTGCGGGCGATCGTGCGCCGTTTCGGCCTGAAGGTCTTCAGTGCCGATGCCGTCGACATCATCGGTCGCATAATTGGCCAGGGTGAAAAAAGCGTCTTCGGCAAACCCGCCGATAGCGGCCGCCGGATCAAGGGTCCTCTTGCCGGCGGCAAAAGTCTTCTCAGTCAACGCGAGCAACAGGTCCTGCTCTGCCTGCACGAAGGCAAGAGCAACAAGGAAATCGCCCGCGCTCGGGCTTTCCGAGCCTACGGCGAAATTCCACCTCAAGAACGTGTTTTCCAAACTGGGGGTCGCCGGGCAATGGCCCTGGCAGTTTCGGCTAAATTGAACCTTAGATAGCACGACGAAATGCCGGTACTGTCAGCATAAACGATCTATAATTCACATAAGACAATCCGAACCGGGCAATCATGAAATTCTGCCAGCTGGTGATGGTCGGCCGGTGGTATCGGCGCGTTGAGGGTCACGAGATGCACCCTGCTATATCATGAGCGTGTTAGAACAGCCGCAGCCTGGTCGGCGGCCCGCAATCCGCTTTCCCATGCGCCATGCGCGGTCGAAAAGTCGGACTGGTGCGTCGCTTCGCCGGCGAAAAACAGTCGGTCGCCGACCGGGAGCGCCAGGACTGCGCGTGCGTCCGCATGGCCGGGCAGCGCATGGCTGTAGGAGCCGCCTATCCAATCGGTGCGACACCAGGAAGAGGCCGCAAGGGGCCGCAGGTGGCGGCGGATGTTGCTGCCGAGCAGTGATGACAGCTGGTCGAGTGCGAAGGCAAATGCTTCCACCAAACCCGCGCGTTCGATGACGACTGCGCCGTTTCCGCCAAAGAAGCCTTCGATGATCGGCCGGCCGAGCGGCCGGATATAATAGCTGCCGGTCTCGGCATTTTGCGGGTCGCCGAGCAGATGGGTTTCCGGCTCTAGACCATGATTGCCATGGAGTTCCAAAAACAGCTTGTCTGCGAGGCCAAGCGGCAGCTGACTTGCGGCATGGAGGTGATCGGCGGCCTTCGGGTCGAAGATAATGGCTCCGCGGGCCAGGGCGGTGGTCGATGCCGTGATGATCGCGGCCCCTGCTGTGACAGGACCGCGGTCGGTCTCCAGTCGGATGCCGTTTGCGGTCAATGTCAGGCGTCGAACGGGCGTCGAAAGGCGCAAGGCCACGTTCGGAACGGCCGCGCTGATCAGACTTCCATAACCTTCATGCACCCGCCAATTGGCGTCAGTCGCTGCATTGTCATAGGCCAGAAAATCGGCGACCGACAGCCGATCGAGCGGTGCCCCGTTCAGATATCCGCTGAGGGACTGGCAGTAGGCGTTCCATTTGCCATGTGGCTCCAGCGCGTCCGACGCGCTGTCGCTGGCGGGGGGACCGGTCCGCATCCGCTGCTTAAGTGCGTTCCATGCCGCCGCCGCCGCCGCGCGTTCCTCCTGCGTGAAGCCGAAATCGCGCCACTGGCTTTGCCACGCCGTCGGCCCGCGCTCGATATTGAACCCGGCTGCACGGCCAATGGCGACGAGAGGATTGCGCTCGGCGGAATGCAGCCAGCCGCAACCCATATCCAGCGGCATTCCGGCCAATTCGATTGTCCAGGCCCGTCCGCCAACGCGGCTGCTGGCCTCCAGGATAATGGCCGAGCGGCCGGCCTCGGCTAGGCTTTTTGCCGCTGCAATCCCGGCTGCGCCAGCGCCGACAATCGCAACCTCGTAGTCCATCGTCGCCCTCCGCCGCTGCGTCAGCAGCTTGATACGACACAAGCTTTACATCGGGGTGACACCCGCTTCAATGTGCTCGAAAGCCTGCTAGTATGCTGAAATGACGTTCTTCGAAACACTCGTTGCATTGCTGGCGGTTGCCATCCTGCTGCTGCAGGTGACGCGTCGCATGCGCCTGCCCTACCCCGGCATCCTGGCTGCCGCCGGCGTCGCCGTGGCGATGTTACCCGGCGCGCCGACGATCCCGATCGATCCGCCGACGGCGCTCGCTTTGTTCATCGCGCCCGTTCTTGTCGATTCGGCCTATGACTTCCCGGTGGGCGCGGCGCGGCGCATGCTGCTGCCGTTGTTCTTCTACGCTGTTGTTGCGGTTCTCGTCACGACAGGCGTGGTCGTGTCGATCAGCATGCTGACGGTCGGGCTTCCGATTGCGGTTGCGGTTACACTCGGCGCAATTGTTTCGCCGCCCGATGCCGCCGCCGCCACGGCAGTCCTTTCCAATTTGCCGGTCGCCCGCCGCGTGGATGCTTTGCTCAAGGGAGAAAGCCTGTTCAACGACGCGACTGCGCTGCTGCTTTTCGGCGCCGCGCTGACTGTCCAGGCGCGTGGCGGGCTGGATGCCGGGACGGCGCTTCAGGTGGGGTTTGCCGCACCTGGAGGGATCCTGTTCGGCATCGTCTTCGGCTTTTTTGTCTCGCGGCTTCGGCCGATAACCGAAAACACGGTCGGCGGGACCCTGCTTCAATTCGTCTACGCTTTTTCGACCTGGCTGATCGCCGAACATCTGCACCTGTCGGCTGTCCTTGCCACCGTGGCGAGCGCAATGACGCTTGCCACTCTCTCTTCGGTCAAGGATTCGCCACGGATGCGGGTGCATTCCTTCGCCGTCTGGACGACTGTCGTCTTCCTGTTGAACGTGGTGGCTTTCCTGCTGATGGGCCTGCAGGCGCGCCGCATCCTTGAGGCGATGTCGGCCGAAGAGCTTCAGCGGGCGATGGGATTTGCCGCCATCGTAGTGGTGGGCGTCATCCTGGCGCGCATGGCAATGGCGTTCCTGCTTCACGCCGTCGTCGCGTCTCGCCACCGGCGCGGCGGTGAACTGGCACCTTTCACATCCGGGGAGACCTTGCTGGTGGGTTGGGCCGGTATGCGCGGCCTCGTTACGCTGGCAACGGCATTCGCACTCCCCGCCGACTTTCCGGAACGAGACCTGGTCGGACTCACGGCCTTCGCGGTGGTGCTCGCAACGCTGGTCATTCAGGGGGCGACCCTGGCGCCGATGATCCATCTCCTGAAACTCGGTCGGCAGGCAGAAGTCCACGATGAACTCAAGGCGGCCCGAAGGTCGCTCGCCGAAGCGGCCTTTCAGCGCCTTGAGAAGGAAGACGGCACTGAGGCCGAAGCGATCCGGACGATCTGCAAGGATCATTGGACGGCATCAACCGATGCAAACAAGACCTCGCCGCCCGATCGCCGCCGCGACCTGACGATCGCCGCCGTTCTCGCCCAGCGCCAACGCCTTGAGGAATTGCGCGACACAGATCAGATCGGCGCGACGCAATATCTCGAGTTGCAGGAGGACCTGGACTGGAAGCAACTCTCCGTCGGTTCCGATGAGGATCGCCGCATCACGGAAAGCTAGATTCAGGCCGTTGTCGATGCCAACGCGATCGGGCGTCAAATCTCCGTCAGCCCAGCGGTTCCAACGAGGCGGTGCGCATTACTCGATATCCTTCAGCGCATCGAGCGGGCCGGTCAGCGCCGTGCGGGGTGGGACGAGCGTCGGCCGTACCAGATGCGTGATTGGCGGGCCGCGGCCCGCATCGAGGATCGCAAACCCCTTGGTGATCATTGCCTCGCTGTCCTGCCGGATCATGAAGACGGGGAAAGGCAGGAAGGAGCCGAAGGGATCGTAGTCATAGCAGCCGACGACGATATCGGCGAAGGTCTCGTGCGGGTGCAGCGCGAGGAAGCGCATCAGCCCTTCGAGATTGATCGAGGAATTGACGAAGAATGCGCGCGGCAGCTTTCCGTGGCCTTCGTAGAAGGCTTCGAAGGCGCGGGCAGTCATGGCGGGTGAATAGCCGGTCGGCTGGATGCAGACGTCGGGATCCGCGCCCAGCAATACGCGCTTTACGTCCCGGAAACCGCGAATTCGCTCATGGCTGGCATGGTCGTTGCGGCCGCCGAACAGGTACAGATCGTCGGGTGAAAGCGGGCCATCCTCTTGCGAGCGCTCGATGATCGCCTGTGTCAGCATGCGCGCACCTTCATAATTGTCGCTGATGATCGACGGCGCCAGCGTGCCCGGCAGATCGATGTTGACGTGCTTCAGCCCGGCCTTTTCGCAAACCTTGTGCACGCCATCCGGATCGGTTGCGCCGGCGATGAAAAGCTCATCGATCGAATAGGAGATCAGCGTCTCGACGACCTTGCGTTCCTCCTCCGGATCGCGACAGGCACTGACGACGAGGGGGCACTGGCCACGGCTTCTGACCTGCGCCTCGAAAGACTGCGCCATGGAGGAGAAATAGCGGTTGTCGTGCACCGGCAGCAGAAGACCGACGAGACCGGAGCGGGACGAACGCAGGCCACGGGCCTGCAGGTTTGCCGTATAGCCGTGCTCGTTCGCCAGGTTCTGAATGAGCTGCGCCGTCGCCTCCTTGATACGCCTCTTCCGCCAGCTCCCGTTCAGCACGGCGCTCACGGTCGAAGGCGACGCACCCGATAGCATCGAGAGATCGTAGATCGTCGCCTTCTTCTTGCCGATGTCGGTCATATCTCGCCTTTCCTTTGTCGCTTCCCTTAGAAACAAACCCCTCTTGACGAAAGCTCTACCTTGATCGATAGTCATTGCACCATCGATTGTGCAAAAAAGAAAGATCGATTGTGCAAAAGATGGTTCGCCGGAGGAGGCGGGATGGGAGGCAAGGGTATTCCCTCGCCAAGAAGCAACCAGGAAAAACCTGCCGCGAACCGGCCGGTGGTCGTCGTTCGTATGAGCGACCTTTGAGGAGGAGTGAGGATGAGGAGCCTTATCGTAGCGGCATTTGCCGCATCGCTGTCGCTTGCCGGGGCGGTGGTCGCGTTTGCGCAGGACGCGCCGAAAGTCGGCGTTGTCGTCAAGATCGGCGGCATTCCCTGGTTCAACGCGATGGAAGCCGGCATCAAGGAACAGGGTAAGAAACTGGGCGTCGATGCCTTCATGATCGGCCCGACCAGCGCCGACCCGGCGCTGCAGGTGCGCGCCATCGAAGACCTGATCGCCCAGGGCGTCAAGGTTATCGGCGTGGTCCCGAACGATGCCAAGGTGCTCGAGCCCGTACTCACCAAGGCGCAAGCCGCCGGCATCAAGGTCATTACGCATGAATCGCCCTCGCAGAAGGGCGCCGACTGGAATTTCGAACTCGCATCGGCCACCGGTTTTGGTGAAGCGCATGGCAAGCTGCTCGCTGAGAAAATGGGCGGCAAAGGCGAATATGCCGTCTTCGTCGGTTCGCTGACCGTGCCGCTCCACAATGCCTGGGCGGACGCTGCAATCGCCTATATCAAGGCAAACTACCCAGACATGAAACTCGTCGGCGAGCGCTACGGCGTGGCGGAAGACGTCGACAAGAGCCGCTCGACGGCGCTCGATCTCATCGCTGCGCATCCGGATCTGACCGGCTTCCTCGCCTTCGGTAGCCAGGGTCCGATCGGCGCCGGGCGCGCTATCGAGGAACGCCGCAAGACCGGCAAGATCTTCGTGCTCGGCCCGTTCTCGCCAGGCCAAGGCCTGAAGCTGATCAAATCAGGTGCGATATCGGGCGGCTTCATGTGGAATCCGAAACAGGCCGGCGAAGTCTTCGTCACGCTCGCCGATCGCCTGATCAAGGGCGAGAGCGTCAAGGAAGGTGATGACATTCCGGGTCTCGGCGTGATCAAGCCTGTTGGTAACGACATCATCGTCGATCAGCTGCTGCCGATCAACAAGGATACGGTCGACGACCTGGCCGCTATGGGCCTCTGAAGAGGCCCCCTCCCCGGATGTCGGGCCGGTCCATGTCGACCGGCCCGGCGTTCGGGAAAAGAGAGCGGTATTCGGCCATGGCCGGACCATTGATCTTTCATGGCATTCGACTGGACAGGCAACCGGCATGAGCACGGCAACGGATGATGGTGTGAAGGCCCAGCCGCTTCTTTCGCTTCGCGGCATCAACATGACATTCGGCGGTGTGAAAGCGCTGAAAAACGTTTCCTTCGAAGTCTTGCCCGGCGAAGTGCATTGCCTCGCCGGTGAAAATGGCTCCGGCAAGAGCACGCTGATCAAGGTGATCTCCGGCGTCTATCGGCCTGCTGACGGCGCCGAGATCGTCTTCGATGGCGAGACGATATCCCACATGACGCCAGGCATGGCTCAGTCCCGCGGAATCCAGATCATCTGGCAGGACCTCGCGCTCTTTCCGGAGATGAGGGTGGCTGAGAATATCGCCTTCCAGACCCTTTCCGGTTCGCGCCCGCGCTTCGTCAATTATGCCGCGATCCGCAGGATAGCCGAGGACGCGCTCGCCCGGCTCGGCATCACCCTCGACGTCGACAGACCCCTCAAGGACTTCGCCATCGCCCAGCGCCAGATCGTCGCAATCGCCCGCGCGCTGGTCGGAGAGGCCCGCATCGTCTTCATGGACGAGCCGACCGCCTCGCTCACCCAGTCCGAGACCGATCATCTGCTGGCGATCGTGCGCACGCTGTCGGCTTCGGGCGTTGCCGTGGTCTTCGTCAGCCATCGTCTTGCGGAAGTGCTGGAAATCTCCTCGCGCATTACGGTGCTGCGCGATGGCGCGCTGGTCGGGGTCTATCCGGTGGAGGGCATGACCCAGTCTAAGGTCACCGAGCTAATGACCGGGCGCACCTTCGACCAGAACGTTCGCGCCCGCGACCGATCGCAGAACCCGGTCCTGCTCTCCGTCAGCAAGCTTTCCCGGGCTGGCGAGTTCGAGGACATTTCCTTCGATCTGCGCCGTGGCGAAACGCTCGGGATCACCGGCCTGCTCGGCGCAGGGCGCACCGAACTTGCGCTGACGCTCTTCGGCATGCGCCGTCCCGCCGCCGGAACGATCGTGCTGGAGGGAAAGCCGATGCGCTTTGCCTCCAACCGCGAGGCGATCACATCAGGTGTCGCCTATCTCTCCGAAGACCGCCTTTCGCTTGGTCTCAACCAGCCGCAATCCATCGCCGACAATCTGGTCATGGCCTCGCTCAACCGTATCCTGGGCGGCCGGCTCATTTCGCCGGAAAAGAAGCGCGCGCTCGTCGCGCGCTGGATCGCCGATCTCGGCATCAGGATCGGCAAGCAGGACGATGCGATCTCGACGCTTTCGGGCGGCAACCAGCAGCGCGTCGCGATCGCCAAATGGCTCGCCACCGATCCAAAAGTGTTGATCCTCGATGCGCCCACGGTCGGCGTCGATGTCGGCGCGCGCGCCGGCATCTTCGAAATCGTTGCGCGTCTGGCCGAGACGGGGCTTGCGATCATCCTCATCTCGGACGAGGTGCCGGAGGTCTATTTCAACGCCGATCGGATCGTCCATATGGAAAAGGGCCGGATCGCCGGCTGGCACGATCCCCGCACGACCACACTGAAGGACCTGGAGGCGGCGGTCTATGCGTAAGCTGTTTCTGGCCTATACGACTGAATTCGTGCTGTTTGCCGTCATCATCGCAATGAGTGTTGTCCTCGCTTTTACGACCGACCGCTTCTTCACGCTCGGGAATGGGTTCGACCTGCTTAATATCAGCGCGGTCAACATCATCTTTGCCGTCGGCCTGCTCGTGGTGCTGATATCAGGCGGGATTGACATCTCCTTCGCCGTCGCCGCCTCGATCGTACAATATGTCACCGCACTTGCGCTCGAGAGGATCGGCGGCGGTGGATGGCTATCCGGCTTCCTGATTGCGGCCGGCATCGGCATCGTGCTCGGCATGATCAACGCCTTCCTGATTCATCGCTTCCGCATCATCTCGATCGTCGCGACGATTGCCACCTTCAACGTCTATTTCGGCCTGCTGATGTTCTTCACCAAGGGCGTGTCGATCTACAATCTGCCCGACTGGCTGACGAGCCGCGTCATTATCTACGAGCGCGAAATGGCCGATGGGAGCTGGGCTGAGATCACCTTGCCGGTTGTCGTCATGGCCGTCTGCACGCTCGCCACCTGGTTCTTCATTACCCGCACGACGACCGGACGGCAGCTCTATGCCTTCGGCGACAATCCGGAAGGCGCGCGCCGCTTCGGCATCAATATCGGCGCCATGCAGTTCATCGCCTTCGGCTGGCTTGGATTGATGGCAGGCATCGCCGGTCTCATGCAGGCGCATTATGCGCAGGAGGTCGTGCCGAACGCACTTTATGGCCGCGAGCTCGATGTCCTGGCCGCAGTGGTGCTCGGTGGGGCGCGGCTGGGCGGCGGCAAGGGCTCCGTGCTCGGTTGCGTGCTGGGCGTGCTGCTCGTCTCGATCACCCAGAACGGCCTTAACCTAATGGGCGTCTCGCCCTTCGCCTTCAAGATGATCGTCGGCGCGATCATCCTCGTTGCGATCACCTTGTCGAGCGCCCGCATCGGCAATCTGGTGCCGGTGTTTGCGACCCGCAAATCGACCGGTGACAGGACTGTAGACAGAGGAGAGAGCTGATGGACGCGCTCGCCGCCCGCTTCAACGCCGTCTTCGGGGCCGACATGGCCGGCCCCCTCGCCGCGCTGGCGGCGGTGCTTGTCGTCTTCGGCTTCGCCTCGCCGCATTTCCTGACGGGCGCGACCTTCGGATCGGTCGCCTTTCAGCTTCCCGAGCTTGGCGTCCTGACGCTCGCCATGCTGATGCCGATCCTCACCGGTGGCCTCAACCTTGCGATCACCTTCACCGCCAACATCGCCGGCCTGACGCTCGCCTGGACGCTGCAGGCCAATGGCGGCATCGATGCAGGCCCGGGCGCCTTTCTGCTCGGTTCGGCTCTGGCACTCGCCATCGGCGCGGCAAGCGGCCTGGTCATGGGCCTCGTCATCGCCTTTACCCGTGCCCATCCGATCCTCGTTTCGCTGTCGATGATGATCTTCCTGCGCGGCCTCGGCGAGTTTCTGACGCGCGGCGGCGATATCTCGGGCTTTCCCACCTTCGTCGCTCCGATCGGCCACGGCAGCATCCTCGGCATCCCCGTCCCGTTGTTGATCCTGATCGCCTGTGTGATCGCCAGCCACATCCTGCTCTCGCGCTCCAAGCTCGGCTTTTCCACCTATATGATCGGCTCCAATATCGAGTCTGCCCGCTATTCTGGCATCAACACCCGCAAGGTCCTGGTGCTGGTCTATATGCTTTCCGGCGTGATGGCTGCGGTTGCCGGCATTATTATGCTTGCGCGCTTCAATTCGGTGCGCGTCGGCCACGGCGAGTCCTATCTGCTGATCACCGTGCTCGCCTGCTTTCTCGGCGGCATCAATCCCTTCGGCGGCTTCGGCCGCGTCCTGCCCGTCTTCGTGGCGCTCATCGTGCTGCAGCTCCTCTCTTCGGGGCTCAACCTGCTCGGCGCCAACCAGCATCTCACCACTGCCGTTTGGGGCATCCTGCTCATCGTCGTGATGGTGCTGCGCTGGCTCTCGGCCAAGTTCATCAAAATCGTCAAATAGGAGATACGACAATGGAAGGTTTCGGCGTTCACACCAGCATGTGGACCATGAACTGGGATCGCGCAGGCGCCGAAAAGGCAATCGCCGGAGCCGTGCACTACAAGATGGACTTCATCGAGATCGCGCTGCTCAACGCGCCGGCCGTCGATGCCAAACATACCCGCGACCTGCTTGAAAAGAACGAGCTGCGCGCCGTCTGCTCGCTCGGCCTGCCGGAGCACGCCTGGGCCTCCGTCCGCCCGGATGCGGCGATCGAGCACCTGAAGGTTGCTATCGAAAAGACTGCGGAAATGAACGCCGAGGCGCTCTCCGGAGTCATCTTCGGCGGCATCGGCGAGCGCACCGGCCTGCCACCGACGCAAGGCGAATACGACAACATCGCCAAGGTGCTCGACGCAGCCGCAAAACACGCGAGGAAGTACGGCGTCCAGCTCGGCGTCGAGGCCGTGAACCGCTATGAGAACCACCTGATCAACTCGGCGCAGCAGGCCGTCGATATGGTGGAGCGTGTCGGCGCGGACAACGTCTTCGTTCACCTCGACACCTACCATATGAATATCGAGGAGAAGGGTGCGGCAAACGGCATCCTGATCGCCCGCGACCACCTCAAGTATATCCATCTTTCCGAAAGCGACCGAGGCACGCCGGGCTACGGCAATATTCCTTGGGATGCGATCTACGCCGCGCTCGCTGCGATCGGCTTCAAGGGCGGACTTGCGATGGAGAGCTTCATCAATATGCCGCCCGAGGTCGCCTATGGCCTGGCCGTCTGGCGCCCCGTCGCACGCGATATGGAAGAGGTCATGGACAAGGGCCTGCCATTCCTGCGCAACAAGGCGGAACAATACGGTCTTATCTGACCCCAGTTGCCGGATGTCGCCCATTCGGTTGCATCAGCTTTAGATCGAGGCTGATGCTGGCCGTCTGCCATTGGTCACAAGCAGCAACCGTAGCGTCCACATGGGGCGTTTGGCTGAAGAGATCTCGCCATCGCTGGCAGAGGACCGTGTCGGCGGCCCGCCTCTTCAGCACATCCCCTGAATATCACTTGGCCTCGGGCAGGCGAAATGACTGTCAAGAAATATCATACTGTTTGTGATATTGTTATTATTGCTTGTTACATTCTTTCTCCTATGCCATTTTGCCTATTAAAATAAGAGGCTTGAACGGCTCACGCCCGGGCTCTAGTTTCAAAGAGATGGCGGCGTTTCGATCGACCATCGATATGGGGGAATCTTGGATGGCACGCATTACGCTGAGGCAACTGCTCGACCATGCTGCGGAGGAAGGCTACGGCGTTCCCGCTTTCAACATCAACAACATGGAGCAGGCGCTCGCCATCATGGAAGCCGCCGACGCGTGTCATGCGCCGGTTATCATGCAGGCGTCGCGCGGAGCCCGCGCCTACGCCCATGACATCATGCTGAAGCATATGATGGATGCCGTCGTTGAAATCTATCCGCATATTCCGGTCTGCGTGCATCTCGATCACGGCAATGATCCCTCCAACTGCATGACGGCGATCCAGGCGGGCTTCACCTCGGTGATGATGGATGGTTCGCTGAAGGCCGACGCCAAGACGCCCGCCGACTGGGCCTATAATGTCGGCGTCACCAAGATGGTGACCGATATGGCGCATTTCGGCGGCATCTCGGTGGAAGGCGAACTCGGCGTTCTCGGTTCTCTCGAGACCGGCATGGGCGAGGCCGAGGACGGCCACGGCGCCGAGGGCAAGCTTTCGCACGACCAGCTGCTGACCGATCCAGACGAAGCCGTGAAGTTCGTGCGTGAAACCAAGGTTGATGCGCTTGCCATCGCGATGGGCACATCGCATGGCGCCTACAAGTTCACCCGCAAGCCGGACGGTTCGGTGCTGGCGATGAACGTCATCGAAGAAATTCACCGTAAGCTCCCGAACACGCATCTTGTCATGCATGGCTCGTCCTCGGTCCCGATCGAGCTGCAGGAGATCATCAACAAGTATGGCGGCCAGATGAAGCCGACATGGGGAGTGCCGGTCGAGGAAATCCAGCGCGGCATCAAGAATGGCGTGCGCAAGGTCAATATCGACACCGATGGCAGAATGGCGATGACCGGTCAGATCCGCCGCGTGCTGCAGGAAGACCCAAGCGAGTTCGACCCGCGCAAATATCTGAAGCCGGCAATGACGGCGCTGACCAAGCTCTGCAAGGAGCGGTTCGAACAGTTCGGCACTGCCGGCATGGCGGGCCGCATCACGCCGCTTCCCGTTTCGGAAATGGCGAAGCGTTATAAATCCGGTTCCCTCGATCCGGCTTTCTCTTGAAACTGGGTTAGCCTGAGGCCGGGCGGGGTGCCTTTTCCGGCTCGGCGGCCGCAGGCTTGCCCGTCAGCGTTTGGCCGTGGAAACGGCTCAGCTGGCTGACAACCTCCTGGATTTCGCTTGCCGTGCGTTCGCCGTCCCAGCCCAGCGCTGCCTCGACAACGCCGGCGATTTCCCGCAAGCCTTCCAGCGTCAACCGACCCTGGATCGCAAGCGTCGTGCGGCGCATCACGATGTCCGACAGGTGGATAACGAGTTCATTCCGGGCGATCCAGTCGATCTCGCGGAGGCTGTAATGCGGCGCACCCGTCAGGCGCTGTTCGTCGGAATAGCTTGAAGGGGAAGAAAGCAGGGCCGTTGCCGTCGTGCCGTAGCGGCCGAGCAGTTCGTCGGCTCGCTCGGCAACAACAGCGCCGCGCGCCGCGGCATCGTTGATCCAGGCGTGACGCTGCTCAGCATCCGCCGGAAAGGCCTTACCGCCGCCGATCGCCAGATAGCGTGTCGAATGGCTGCGGCGGCGCTGTAGCCGGGCGAGAACGGTGTCGGCGACCTCTTCCGCAAATCCGCGGAACGTCGTCCACTTGCCGCCGACCAGTGAAACGATCGGAAACGGTCTGCCGCTTTCTGGCTCCTTTACCGGCGCGGAGTGATCGCGGCTGATCAGCCCCGGTGCTGTCGCATCCGATGCCGGCAGCGGGCGGATGCCGCTATAGCTGTAAACGATCTGATCGCGATCGAAGCGAAGCGTCGGCAGCAGCGAGCGGATGCTTTCGAGGAAATACTCCGTTTCCGGCTCCTCGCAGGAGACATTGTCCGGATCACCGGCCGGAATGTCGGTCGACCCGACCAGTGCCAGCCCGAGATAGTCGTAGACCAGGCAAATGCGGCCGTCGTCGGCCTCGAAATAGATCATATGGCCGTTGAGGCTTCGCACCAATTCGGGATGGTTAAGCAGGATATGGGAACCCTTGGTGCCGCCGATCAGCCGCGATGGAGCGCCGAGCAAAGTGTTGACCTGATCGATCCAGGGACCTGCCGCATTGACGACCAGCTTGGGAGCGACGCTGAACTCGCGACCATCGGGCTGACGGAAGGTCAAACGCCCTTCTGAAACGGCAGCCAGTGTCGCGAAATTTGCCGTGAGGCTTCTCGCGTTCGCGTCGAGACCATCACGCACGAGCTCATAGACGAGCCGCTCCGGCCTGCTGATTTTGGCGTCGTAATAGATGCCGCCGGCGACGATGGCGGGGGTAATATGCGGCATTTCTCTGCGCGCCTGTTTCTTCAGGATCAGCCGGTGGCGCGGCATGACCTGATCGCGCGAACCGAAGAAGTCGTAGAGCCGAAGCCCGATCTTGATGAGAACCGCACCACGGCTGCGTGGCGCCGTCTTCGACCCAAAGAGCGTCCGGATCGCTGCCCAGATGCCGCGGGTCCAGGAAAAGACCGGAATGAAGGTCGGCAGCGGCTCGACGCAATGCGGCGCGTTCTTGAGCAGGAGGTTGCGCTCAAGCGTCGACTGCGCAACCAGTCCGAACTCACCCGTTTCCAGATATTTCAGGCCGCCGTGAATAAGCCGCGATGGTGTGGCGCTCGTGCCGGAGCCAAAGTCGGCCTTGTCGACGATCAGGCAATTGACACCCTGTAGTGAGAGGTCGCGGAACAGGCCGGCACCGTTGATGCCCGCCCCGATGATCAAAACGTCGATATCGTTCTCGCCGAGATTCGAGAAGCGCTGCTGCAAATCGGAGGTCATGCTCATCGTCCTAAATCGCCCGCCGCAGCAGGCATCTATCTTTTCAGTTTGCCGATTGCTCCGGCGCAAGCGCGGCAATCCTAGGCCAAAGGGGGACCATCGCGTCGGCAATGTCGCGGAACACCTGATAACGCTTTTCATAATCCGCGCTGCGCACTGCATCCGGCCGGCAAGTCTTCGCGATGGAGGCGGTGTCGCGCGGATCGCTCTGCGGATCGGCAAAGATACCCACGCCCGAGCCGGCACAAAGCGCAGCACCCCAGGCGGCCGCCTCATCCGTCTCGGTTACCGTCACTGGCATGCCAAGCACATCGGCAAACATCTGCACGACGGCAGGATTGCGCGAGACGCCCCCGGCGAGCCGCACCTGATCGAAGGCAAAGCCGTCGCGAAGCGCATCGACATGGATGCGATGATTGAAAGCGATGCCTTCAAGCACGGCGCGCAGCATGTCGCCGCGGTCGTGCCATCCACCGAGCCCGAAGAAACCGGCGCTGGCGGCTGCGCCATAAGGCGAGCCGAACAGATAGGGATGGAAGAGCGCCGTCGAGGGGCGCTCGAAGGCGGCGTCGATCTCGGGCGCCAGCAGGGCGTGGATCGAGTTGCCTTGGACCTCGCCATTCGTTCGCTCGGCAGCGCAGAGCGTATCCAGAAACCAGTCGTAATTGGCTGTCGATGCCGGGGAGATCGACATGCTGTTCCAGATCCCGGGCGCAATCCCGTTGCGGCAGAACCAGCGCCGATCGACACGCGGTTCCGACGAAAGCGTCTCGTTGATCGAATAGGTCCCGGCAATGACCGCGACAACGCCCTTGGCATAGCCCCCTGCCCCGAGCGCCGAGGCGGTGACATCGTGCAGACCGGCAACGACAGGCGTCCCTTCGGCAAGGCCCGTCAGCTGCGCGGCTTCACGGGTCACGCGTCCGACCATCTGGTCGGAGCGCGAGGCTGGTGGCAGGGCGTGGACGAGATCCTGCAATCCAAACAGCCGCAGGGCGTCCTCACTGTAGTTCTGCGTTTTGACATTGGTGAAGGAGGTGCTGGCTTCGGTGCGGTCCGTACCGATGATCCCGGTCAGGCAGAACCGCAGCCAGTCCTTGCAGCTGCAGAAATGGCCAATGCGCTTGTAGCGCTCAGGCTCCATGTCGCGGATCCAGGCAAGCAAGGCCGATGGAGCGGAGACATGCGGGATCTGCCCGGTCAGCTCAATCGCCAGGTCGGCGACATCGCTCTGCGTCCACCGGTCGACGATCGCCCCTGCCCGGCTGTCCAGCGAAAGAATGGCCCGGCCGAGCGGCTTTTGGGCGTGATCGAGCAGGTAGATGCCGTCTCCATGTGCGGTAGCGGCAATGCCCTCTATGTCGCTTGCCGGTCGCCCGCTGAGCGAAATCGCTTCGCGGATGGCATCGGCCGTCGCGTTCCACAATTCATCCATGTTACGCTCGATATGGCGGGCCTTCGGAATGAACTGCGTGACGCGGCGCCGGGCGGCTGCAAGCGGCGTGCCGTCGATATCGAAGATGACCGCCTTGGTGACTGTCAAACCACTATCGATCCCGAGCAGTGTCGGCATTTAAATTTACCTCACGAGGAGCAACGGGCCGGCGCCGTCAGGAGCGCCCTCCGGCGCCCTTGGCGATGACCACGTTGATATCTCTGGACCGCATGCGGTCGATGTGCACCGGCTGGGTCTTGTCGTCGACGATAACGACGTCGAACTCATCCAGTGCTGCGAAACTGTGGAGCGCACGCCGTTCGAACTTGGTATGATCGGCAAGCAGGATGCGCTTTACGGAGCAGTCGAACATGGCGCGCTTGGTATCGACTGTCTCGGGAGACTGGTGCAGCACCGTGCCATCGCTGATCGCCGACATCGAGATGAATGCGACATCTGCCCTGAGAGCCTTGATCTCGTTGATGGTCATGCGACCCATGAAGGCATTGCACCAATTGTAATATTGGCCGCCGAGGGCGAGCAGCGTCACGTCGTGCAGGCCCGTCAGCGCATTCATCAGGGTCAGGGAATTGGTAATTGCGGTGACCGGTACCTTCGAAGGCAAATGCGCCGCCATCTGAAGTACCGTGGTCGAGTCATCGAAAAAGATCGCCTGTCCCGGTTCGACGAATTGCATTGCCGCCTCGGCGATCAGCTTCTTTTCCGCCGACTGGCGGTTGGAGCGGTAGACGTCGCTGGATTCGATGAGATTGGTCGCCGCCGCAGTGACGATGCCGCGTGTCTTCCTGAAGAGGCCGCGGCTGACGAGTTCATCGACATCGCGGTGAGCCGTCATCAGGCTGATCCCAAAGCGGTCGGTCAGGTCTTCAATCCGCATCGAGCCTTCACCCATCACGGCTTCTGCAATCATGCGGCGGCGCGCAATCTGGCGCGTCTGCCGGCTGTCGCTGGTGAGCTGGTCCAACAGATCGTCGTCCCGGCTGGTCTTCTGTGTCACGGGTCACCCCTGTCGCTGAATAATGGATCCCAGCTTCGTACAGCGATTGCCGCGCCAAGGCAAAAAGGCGAAACACAACTGGCGGTTGGACCGCCGGCCATAGCTTCGAGCATGAAAATGAGGGCGCTCTTGCGAGCGCCCTTTACCGTTTTACTGCGACAGGACGAACGGGCCAGTGTATTTGTCGATGTTGTCCTTGGTGATCAACAGGCAATCGAAGAGCTGCTTCTCGCTCTTGGCACCCGTGTTACCCGTCTTGATCAGATTGTCGGCCTGCTTGACCGCTTCTTCGGAAAAGACGGCAACCGGTTGGAGGACGGTGTATTGGAGTTCGCCCGCCTTGATGGCAGCAACGGCATCCGGTGAACCGTCGAAGCCGCCGACCTTCACATTGGCGAGCTTGCCGGCTTCCTTGAGTGCGGCAATCGCACCAAGCGCCATTTCGTCATTGCCCGAGATGACGCCGACGATATCCGGGTTGGCCTGCAGCATGGACTGCATCTTGTTGTGGCCCTGGGTGCGGTCCCAGTTGGCAACTTCCTTGGCGACCTTCTTCAGATCCGGATACTGCGAAAGGACAGTCTCGTAGCCATTCGACCGCGTTGCCGCGTTGTTGTCGGACGGAGCGCCGAAGAGTTCGGCATAGTTGCCCTTGTCGCCGATTGCTTCGACCCATTGCTGTGCGCCGAGGGCGGCGCCCTGTGCGTTGTTGGAAACAAGCTGCGCCTTGGCCAGGCCTTCCTGGTTGATTTCGGCGTTGACGAGGATGACCGGGATGCCGGCAGCAACGGCCTTCTTGACCGCACCGACAGAACCGTCGGCGTTTGCCGGGTCGAGGATAATCGCCACCGACTTGTTGGTGATCGCCGTATCGATCAGGTTGCTTTCGGTATTGGTGTCACCCTTGTGGGCGTTGACCGAGGCCGTATAGCCGAGCTTCTCGGCGGTTGCCTTGGCGACATTGCCTTCCGTCAGCCAATAGGGATTCGACGGATCGTTGACGATGATCGTCATCATGCCCGCTGCCCAAGCCGAGCTTGCCAGAAGCGGTGCTACGGCCGCGGCGGCCAGAAGTATGCGCATGCCTTTCTTAAACATAGTCTCTCTCCCATTCGTGAGCTCAGTTATTGCCGGTGATCCGGCGTTGCTTTCCCCAATCGGCTTTCTGGACTCCAGGCTGCCGTCGTGGATAAGTTTCGGTCGCAGCCGTCAGGACGATTTGACCCGGCGGCCGTATTGGATGCTGTTCATGAGGACGGCGAGAACGATCACAGCGCCGGTAAATACTGTCTGCCAGTAGGCCGAGACACCGATGATCACGAGGCCGTCCGAAAGGAAACCGATGACGAAGGCGCCGAGCATCGTGCCGCGAACCGTACCGCGGCCGCCGGTCAGCGCCGCGCCGCCGATGACCACGGCTGCGATCGCCGTCAGCTCGTAGGTTGTGCCTGCCGTCGGGCCGGCGGAGGTCAGCTGCGAGGAGAGGACCAGGCCGGCGATTGCGGCACAGACGCCCGAAAGCACATAGACGATGATCTTCACGCGCTTCACCGGAACGCCGGAGAGATCGGCAGCACGCTCGTTCCCACCTGAGGCGTAGAGCCAGCGGCCGAAGGCGGTGCGGCTCAGCACGATGCCGCAAATGATGGCGAGAACCGCAAGCACGATGACGCCGATCGGAATGCCTGCGAGGCGGTTGAAGCCGAGCCAGTCGAAGCCGGTATTGCCGAGTTCCGGACGGCCACCGAGATTGTTGTAGGTCAGGCCGTTTGTCATCAAGAGCGCGATACCGCGGGCGACGTAGAGCACGCCGAGCGAGGCGACGAAGGCCGGCACCTTGAGATAGGCGATCAGCACGCCGTTGACCGCACCGACCAGCGCGCCGAGCGCACATGTGATGACGACGACGGCCCAGACCGGCGGGTAGAGGATGACGCCGAAATAGGTGAGCGTGACGCCGTGCATCAGGAAACCGGCAATGCAACCCGCAAGCCCCAGTGTCGAGCCGACCGACAGATCGATGCCGCCATTGAGGATAACGAGCAGCATGCCGATCGCCAGAATGCCGAAGATCGCGACGTGCGACGCCATGATCAGGAAGTTGTTCAGCGTGAAGTAATAGGGCGACAGGAACGAGAAGACCGCGATGATGACGATCAGCGCGAAGAAGGCCCGGCCCTCCAGGATGAGACGCACGATATTGGTGTTGCGCTTCGGCCCGCTGGAAACTGATTTCTTTTCGGTGACGTTCGTGACTGACATAATCAGTGCTCCATAATCCAGGCTAGTGCGCGATCACGGCTTCGCCGGAGGCGGCCATGATCTTTTCCTTGGTGACATCCGAGCCGAACTCGGCCGATATCCTGCCGCGGTGCATGACGATGATGCGGTGTGCGATACTCAGGCATTCATTGACTTCGGACGTCGAATAGATGACCGCCAATCCCTGCTTGGCGCGCTCCGCGAGCAATTTGAAAACTTCCGCCTTGGCGCCGATGTCGATGCCGCGGCTTGGCTCATCAAGCAGGATGACCTTCGGCTGGGTTGCCAGCATCTTGCCGATGACGACCTTCTGCTGGTTGCCGCCGGAGAGCGAGCCGATCGAAGCCGCACCGCCATCGGTTTTCACATGCACCCGCCGGATCGCGTCATTGACGAGATCGCGCTCCCGATGGCCGGAGGTGAAAAGCCCTTTGGTGAAGGCGCGGATACTCGCAAGCGACAGATTGGAGCCGACCGTCATCGTCTGGACGAGGCCGTCGCGCTGGCGATCTTCGGGCACGAGCACGAGACCGCTGGCAATGCGCCTGGCGATGCTGAGCGCACTGACGTCCTGTCCTTCGAGCAGAACCTGTCCGCCACTTGCGCGCAGACGTCCGGCAATGCACTCGAGCAGTTCCGTGCGCCCCGCCCCCATCAGCCCGTAGATGCAGACGATTTCGCCGGCACGCACCTTGAGAGACAGACGATCGACTGCATTATAAGCAGCGCCGGAGGGACCGGGGACACTGAGGTTTTCGATGGAAAGCGAGACGTTTCCGAACGGGTGATCCTCCGGTGGGCTGCCAAGGTCGAAATTCTCGCCGACCATGTTGCGGACGATCCATTCGAGATCGATATCCTTGCGCTCGGCATAGGCCGTCATGTTTCCGTCGCGCAGAACGACGGCGTGATTGGTGATCTGCAGCGCCTCTTCCAGATGATGCGATATGTAGACGATCGACACGCCGCGGCTCGTCAGGTCGTGGATGACCTTGAAGAGCACTTCCACCTCCGTCGCGCTCAGCGCCGAGGTCGGCTCGTCCATGATCAGGATGCGCGAATTGACGGAGAGTGCCCGTGCAATCTCGACGATCTGCTGCTGGCCGAGGCGAAGATCCTCGACGCGCGTCAGCGGATCGATGTCTTCCTCGAGCTCTTCCATCAGCGCCCGGGTCTGACGCTCCTCTTCAGCGAAGTCGACGACACCGCCCTTGATGATCTCCCGGCCCATGAAAATATTGTCGCGGACACTCAGATTGGGGGCCAGGCTGAGCTCCTGGTGAATGATCGAGATCCCGCACTCGCGCGCATGGGTCGATGAGCTAAAGCTGATCGGTGAGCCGTCGAGAATGATCTCGCCGGAGCTTGGCTGCGCCACACCCGAAAGGATCTTCATCAAGGTTGACTTGCCGGCGCCGTTCTCTCCGAACAGCGTTGTGACCTGGCCGCGATGGATGTCGAAGTTCACTCCCTTGAGGGCGTGAACGCTGCCGTAGGATTTTGCGATATTGCGGGCGGCGAGGACGACCTCGCCTTTCGGCCCGTTGTTGCGTTGCGGCTGGCTCATTTGAGCTCAACCTTCACCGGCGTGACCAGCCAGTTCTTCGGGTTGATGAGCTTGAAGACGCCGACCACGGTCGCCTGCTTTCCGTCCAGGGCGTCAGCATCCAGGCCCGCAAAAACCGCCTTCTTCATCTCGTTATTGATGGCCGAGCCGGCATCCTGATACTGGATCTGGTTGGTAAACTGGCCGAATTCGATGGTGCCGGTTGCATCGCGGAGGTCCGTGCCGTTGACCGCAGGGCCGGTCTGGACACGGACCACCGTCTCGGGAGGCAACCCATCGATCTTCATTTCGTTGGTGTTCGACTTGCGGGCGCCGAAAACGCCGGTCAGCGTGACGGGAATGACCGGTCCGGTGCTCGTCGCAGTGCCGTATTTCTCGGCCGCCGCCTTCTTGTCGGCGGCAATGGCGGCCGCGAGATCGGCGGCTGCAATCGCCCGCTCCTCGACATTTGCCTTGATCTTCGGGAATTGCTCGGCGCCGAAGGTTTCCGGAGAGAATGCCTGCTGGCGCACATCGTTTTCGGAGCCGATCTTGACCACCGTCGTGTCGAAGGCGATCGCTGCAACGACGATGACCGCCAACGCCGCGCTGACAAGGAGCCCGCGATTGCCGCTGCTCGGCTTTGATGCTGCATGATCGGGCGAGGTACTCATGTCCGGACGGCCTTTGGCTTGGAATGGCAAGATGGAGAGGGCTAGCGAGATGATGATCGCAGGCGGCCTGGAGCATTGCGCCGCACCGGATCACAAACCGGCGGGCCACCCGCAAGAGCGCAACTCTGGACGAATATTCGCATTGGAAGCCTCCTCAACAAGACCGGCGGCTGTCTCCTCCAACCGCCTGGGCCTGCAAATTCTCCATCAGGAAGCGCACTTCCGTGATAGAAGTATGTTAGTTATGCCGTAAATCATGTTATATATTTTATCAGCTGTCAACGGCACTTTCGCGGCAACTCGACTGGAATGCACGACCTCACATCTTGTTCATCACGCTGCAGCGCAGCAAAAAGCGACGGAAAATGCAGACATTTTGACATTTGTCACTCAGCCGTAAAGTGGCGCCATCCATATGTTTTTAATGCAATATACGACAGATGAAACATTGCGTGCACTGCCGCTTTTGATGCCGCCCCCCGCTGGCGCGACGGCGCGCAAGCAAACTCCTTGCTCTTCTATTTTAGATGAAAAAAATTACATCGCTAGAAAAATCTTACTGGCATTGTGGTATCTTTATGTTATCTTTTCGAGCGAGCTCAGGGAGGTTTCAGCTGCGCGCCGTCTGGAATTTGTCAAAAGCGGCGCGCTTGCCGTTGCCCATGGACGAGCCGACGTTGGCAGCCGGATGCATCATCCCAGAGAGTTTAGGGATCGGGAGGACTTCAGATGAATTTGATGCGCGTATTGCCCGCCGCGGCGCTTGCTGTGGTGGCGAGATAGGCCTGCGATGACATCGACCCAGAAGATCATCATTGGCATAGATGCCGGCACCTCGGTCATCAAGGCCGTCGCCTTCGATCTGTCCGGCCGCCAGATCGCCACGGCCTCCGTTCGCAACCGATACGCCACCGGAGACGATGGGTCGGCAACGCAGTCGCTGGATCAGACCTGGCTCGATTGCGCCAGCGCGTTGCTTGGTCTCGGCGAAAAAGTCGCCGATCTTGCGTCACGCACCGCAGCCATCGCCGTCACCGGACAGGGCGACGGCACCTGGCTCGTCGGCCGCGCCAATAGGCCCGTTGCCGATGCCTGGCTATGGCTCGACGCGCGCGCCGCAACGACGGTTACGGCACTCGCCGGCGGAACGCAGAATCGTGCCCGCTTCGAGGCGACCGGCACCGGCCTCAACACTTGCCAGCAGGGTGCGCAACTCGCCCATATGGACCGCTTCACGCCGGATCTTCTCGATCGGGCGGAGACGGCACTGCACTGCAAGGACTGGCTCTATCTCAACCTAACAGGCGTGCGGGCAACCGATCCATCGGAGGCAAGTTTCACCTTTGGCAATTTCAGGACGCGCCAGTATGATGCCGTCGTCATCGACGCGCTCGGCCTTGACCACAGGCGCGGGCTCCTGCCCGAAATCATCGACGGCAGCGAGATCAGTCACCCGCTGACATCGGAGGCGGCGAAGGCCTGCGGGCTTCTTGCCGGAACGCCGGTCTGCCTCGGCTATGTCGACATGGTGATGACGGCGCTTGGTGCAGGTGTGCGCAGCGGCGCTCGCAACGCTGCCTGCTCGACGATCGGCTCCACCGGCGTGCATTTGCGCGCCAAGTCCGTTGCCGACGTTCAGCTCAATCGCGAGGGCACCGGCTATGTGATCGCCCTGCCTATCCCCGGCATCGTCACTCAGGTCCAGACCAATATGGGCGCCACGATCAACATCGACTGGATCCTTAATGTCGCCGCCTATCTGATGGCCGAGGCAGGCAAGCCTGCTTTGCATGCAGACCTCATTGCACGCATTGACGGCTGGTTTGCAGAAAGCCGACCGGGGTCGGTACTTTACCACCCCTACATTTCCGAGGCGGGCGAACGTGGGCCTTTCGTCAACGCCAATGCGCGCGCGGGCTTCACTGGGCTTTCGATGCGTCACGGCTTCCCTGACCTGCTGCGCAGCGTGGTCGAAGGGTTGGGTCTTGCCACCCGCGACTGCTACGCGGCGATGGGTGCGATGCCCGAAGAACTGCGGGTCACAGGCGGGGCAACACGCTCCGTCGCCCTTCGCCGTTCACTCTCGGCCGCCGTTAACGCACCGATCCGCCAGTCGCGCCGCGAGGAGACGGGGGCGGCCGGCGTGGCGATGATGGCCGCGGTGGCTGTCGGCGTCTATTCCAGCATGGACGATTGCATTGCCGACTGGGTGACGCCGCTGCTCGGCGATCCGGAGACACCGGATGCCAGCGAGGCCCACCGGTTCGACCGGCTCTTTTCTGCCTATACCGATGTGCGCCAGGCAATGGCGCCCGCCTGGGACAAGCTTGCCGCAGCCGCAACGACGTCGCCGGTGGGCGCGCAATTCTGATGCAGCAGGCATCGAAGGAGCATGACATGACCGAACCCGAACTCCTGGATCTCTTCGTCATCGGCGGAGGCATCAACGGCGCGGGGATAGCACGCGATGCTGCCGGCCGCGGCCTGAAGGTCGTGCTGTGCGAAAAGGACGATCTAGCCCAGGGAACCTCGTCGCGCTCGGGCAAGCTGGTGCATGGCGGCCTGCGTTACCTCGAATATTACGAATTCCGCCTGGTGCGTGAGGCGCTGATCGAGCGTGAAGTGCTGCTCAACGCCGCGCCGCATATCATCTGGCCGATGCGCTTCGTCCTGCCGCACAGCCCGGAGGATCGCCCAGCATGGCTCGTGCGGCTCGGCCTCTTCCTCTATGATCATCTCGGCGGCCGCAAGAAGCTGCCCGGGACCCGCACGCTCAACCTGCTCCGCGACCCGGAAGGCACGCCGATCCTCGATCAATACACACGCGGCTTTGAATATTCCGATTGCTGGGTCGACGACGCCCGCCTCGTGACCTTGAACGCGGTCAGCGCAGCGGAAAACGGCGCTCTGGTTCTCACCCGCTCGCCGGCCGTGTCGGCCCGTCGCGAGAATGGCGGTTGGACCGTGGTCACGAAAAGCAACGCCACGGGCGAGATGCGAACCTTCCGTGCCAAATGTCTGGTGAACTGCGCCGGCCCCTGGGTGATGGACATCATCAATCGCGTCGCCGGTTCGAACTCCGGCCGCAATGTCCGCCTCGTCAAGGGCAGCCACATCATCGTGCCGAAGTTCTGGGCAGGCGCCAATGCCTATCTGGTGCAGAACCACGACAAACGCGTCATTTTCATCAATCCCTACGAGGGCGACAAGGCGCTGATCGGGACGACCGACATCGCCTACGAAGGCCGGGCCGAGGATGTCGCCGCCGACGAGACGGAGATCGAGTATCTGCTCAAGGCGGTCAATCGCTACTTCAAGGAAAAGCTGCGTCGCCACGACGTGCTGCACAGCTTCTCCGGCGTGCGCCCGCTGTTTGACGATGGCAAGGGCAACCCGTCCGCCGTTACCCGCGACTATGTCTTCGATCTCGACGAGACAGGCGGCGCTCCGCTGCTCAACGTCTTCGGCGGCAAGATCACCACATTCCGCGAGCTTGCCGAACGCGGCATGCAGCGTCTCAAGCATATTTTCCCGAATATGGGAGGCGACTGGACTGAGAAAGCGCCGCTGCCGGGCGGCGAGATTCCGAATGCCGATTACGAGAGCTTCGCCAACAGCCTGCGCGATATTTATCCCTGGATGCCGCGCAAGCTCGTGCATCACTACGGCCGTCTCTATGGCGCCCGCGCCAGGAATGTGGTTGCCGGTGCGACGGGCATAGAAGGGCTCGGACGGCATTTCGGCGGACAGCTCTATGAGGCCGAGGCCCGCTATCTCGTCGCCACGGAATGGGCCGAAACGGCGGACGACATCCTCTATCGCCGCACCAAACACTACCTCCATCTGAACGAAGCGGAGCGCGCGGCCTTTGGCGAGTGGTTTGCTTCAACCCGCCTTGCCGCCGCCTGAAGGATGCCGCCATGCCGCTGACCCTTTCGCTCAATACCAATCCGCTGGTGAACCGCTTCGCCGACCCAGACGATCTGATCGATACGGTTGCGCATGACCTGCGGATCCGCGACCTTCAACTGACCCACGAGTTCATCAATCCGAGCTGGCAGGCGCCCGTGATCAGCCGCCTGACGCGCACGATGAGCGCTGCACTGAATCGCACCGGCGTGCGGGTCACCTCGGGCATGACCGGCCCCTATGGGCGCCTCAACCATTTCGGACATCCGGATGCCGATGTGCGCCGCTATTACGTCGACTGGTTCAAGACCTTTGCCGACATCACCGCCGATCTCGGCGGCCATTCGGTCGGCACGCAATTTGCGATCTTCACCTATGAGGACTTCGACGATCCGGCCAGACGCGAGGAACTGATCAAGATCGCCATCGATTGTTGGGCCGATGTCGCCGATCATGCGCGCGCCGCAGGCCTCTCCTACTTGTTCTGGGAGCCGATGAGCATCGGCCGCGAGTTCGGCGAGACGATCGGCGCTTGCCTGTCGCTGCAGGAGCGTCTGACAGGCGCCGGGATGGCTATCCCGATGTGGATGATGGCGGATATCGATCATGGCGACATCACCTCCGCCAATCCCGACGACTACGACCCCTATGCCTGGGCACGCGCCGTCCCGCCGGTATCTCCGATCATCCACATTAAACAGAGCTTGATGGACAAGGGCGGGCACCGGCCCTTTATCGCCGAATTCAACGCCAAGGGCCGCATACAGCCGGCAGCTCTGCTCCAGGCGCTGGCCGAAGGTGGGGCGAAGGACAATGAAATCTGCCTGGAACTTTCCTTCAAGGAACGCGAGCCGAACGATCGCCAGGTCATCCCGCAGATTGCCGAAAGCGTCGCCTTCTGGGCGCCGCATATCGACACCGGCGTCGCTGACTTGAACATCTGAGGCGGAGATCTTTAAAAGGCAGCACTGCGATACGGCGGAATCGCCGCATGACCTTCGAAAAGGAGCCGTGATGACGGACGCCGATGATACGCTTGCCGTGCGTGCTGCCTGGCTTCACTATGCCGGTGGTCTGACGCAGTCCGATGTTGCTCGCCGCCTCGGCGTGCCGTCGGTAAAGGCCCATCGCCTCATCGCCAGAGCGGTCGCCGATGGCGTCGTCAAAGTCACCATCGACGGGGATATCGTCGAGTGTGTCGAGCTGGAGATGCGGCTATCGGAACGGTTCGGGCTTCAATATTGCGAGGTCGCACCCGATCTCGGCGAGGAAGGCTTGCCACTGCGCGCACTCGGCCATGCCGGCGCCGGCTATCTCAAGCGCGAGATCGAGCGCGGCGACAATACGGTCATCGGCCTTGGTCATGGCCGCACGCTTTCCGCCGCCGTCCAATATATGCCGAGGGTGAGCGCGAAGAACCTGCGTTTCGTCTCATTGCTTGGCGGGCTGACACGAAATTACGGCGCCAATCCCTATGACGTGATGCATCGCATCGCCGAAAAGACCGGCGCCCATGCCTATGTCATGCCGGTTCCCTTTTTCGCCAATACCGGCGAGGACCGCGAAGTGCTGAAGGCGCAGCGGGCCGTCAAGGAGGTCTTCGACCTTGCCAATAATGCCGACCTGAAGCTCGTCGGCCTGGGCACTGTCGATGCCGAGGCGCAGCTGGTTTTGTCCGGGATGGTCGAACCCCGTGAAATCGACGACATTGCCACTGCCGGCGGCGTCGGCGAGATCCTCGGACATTTTTTCGACGCCGACGGCCATATCCTCGACACCGCGCTGACGGCACGCACGCTCTCTGCGTCTTTTCCCAAGACCAAGAAAGAGCGGCTCGTGGCGCTGGCGGGCGGACAGTCGAAGGTGCCGGCCATCCGGGCAATTTTGAATAGCCGCCGTCTTTTCGGGCTGATCACCGACGAACGAACCGCGCAGGCGCTGCTGAAGTAGCTACGGAAACACAACAATATTTTGATCGCAAAATCACAGAATAAATGTTGATTATCACGCAAACTCCGTTATCTTAACATTAAGCGAGGGTGGAGACCGGGATGAGGCGGGAAGAGCGGCACCAGTTGATCGTCAACCTGCTCGTCGAAAACAAGACCGTCGATCTCGACGACCTTGCTGATCGCTTCACTGTGTCAAAGATGACGATCCATCGCGATCTCGACGATCTCGAGAAGGCCGGCGTCCTGCGCAAGGTTCGCGGCGGCGCGACCATTGACGCCGGAACGCAGTTCGAAAGCGACTTCCGCATTCGCGAACGCCAGGGTAACGAAGCCAAGCTGGCTATGGCTCAGACCGCGCTGGAACTGGTCGAACCGGGGATGACGGTGATGGTAAATGACGGCTCGATGGCGGCCGTGCTCGGCGAAATGCTGCTGCAGAAGCGGCCGCTGACCTTGATCACCAACAACGCGGCGATCATGGAGCGGTTGAAAGGCGAAGCCGGCATCGCGCTGATCGCGCTCGGCGGTATCTATTCGGCGAAATTCAACGCCTATCTCGGCGTCGTCACCGAGGAGGCACTGTCGCGGCTGAGGGCCGACATCGCCTTCATTTCAACGCCCGCCGTCAGCGGCGGGCGCGCCTATCACATGGACGATAACGTCGTGCGCGCCAAACGGGCGATGATCGCGTCGTCGACCAGGACCTGCCTTCTGGTCAACCATCAGCGCATCGGCCACACTGCCCTGCATGTCATGGCGGACCTGGCCGACTTCGACGCGATTATTACCGACAGCGCACCGGATGCTGCTGTCCTGGAAGAATTCGAGCAGGCGGGCATTACGCTCACCATCGCATCAACGCAGGATCCGACATGACCGAAAAGCCGCGCTTCTGGATTGGCACCAGCTGGAAGATGAACAAGACGCTTGCTGAAGCGGAGCATTTCGCCCGCGGTCTCGAAGCTGCCGATGCCGCGCGCGACCCGCGTATCCAGCGTTTCGTCATTCCGTCTTTCACCGCCGTGCGCGAGGTCAAGGCGATGCTTGCCACGACCTCGGTGAAGGTCGGCGCCCAGAACATGCATTGGGCCGACCAGGGCGCCTGGACCGGCGAAGTCTCGCCGGTAATGCTGAAGGACTGCAATCTCGATCTCGTCGAGCTCGGCCATTCGGAACGGCGCGAACATTTTGGTGAGACCGACGAGACTGTGGGTCTGAAGACCGAAGCAGCCGTTCGCCACGGTCTCGTTCCGCTGATCTGCATTGGCGAGACGCTTTCCGACCGCGAAAGCGGAAAGGCTGCCGACATCCTCGCAACCCAGGTGCGCGGCGCGCTGTCGAAACTTTCGGGCGCCCAGAAAAGCGCCGAAATCCTGCTCGCCTACGAGCCGGTCTGGGCGATCGGCGAGAAGGGCATTCCGGCGACTGCGGATTATGCCGATGCCCGCCAGTCTGAAATCATCGCCGTTGCCGAAACGGTGCTGGGTCGGAAGATCCCCTGCCTTTATGGTGGGTCGGTCAACCCGCAGAACTGCGAAGAACTGATTTCGAGCCCGCATATCGGCGGGCTCTTCATCGGCCGTTCGGCCTGGAATGTCGAAGGTTACCTCGACATCCTGGCCAAATGCGCCGCCAAACTCTGAGGAGAAAGACAATGAAACTTGCCATTGCAGGAGACAGCGCCGGCGAAGGCCTCGCCAAGGTTCTGGCTGACCATCTGAAAGAGCGCTTCGACGTCTACGAAGTCTCGCGCACGAGCGCCGGTGCCGATCCTTTCTACGCCAACCTCTCGGACCGCGTTGCCTCGGGCGTCATCGACGGCACCTACGACAAGGCGATCCTCGTTTGCGGCACCGGCATCGGCGTCTGCATCTCGGCCAACAAGGTTCCGGGCATCCGCGCCGCCCTGACGCACGACACCTATTCTGCCGAGCGTGCCGCGCTTTCCAACAATGCGCAGATCATCACCATGGGAGCCCGCGTCATCGGAACGGAGCTTGCAAAGTCGATCGCTGACGCGTTTCTTGCCCAGACCTTCGACGAGAACGGCCGCTCTGCCGGTAACGTCAAGGCCATGGATGATCTCGACGCGAAATACAGCGCCCGCTGAAGAATGACGATGCCGGGCAGGAGTGTGTTCGATGTCACTGAGGCCGCACGGGACGACTGCTCGACCCGATCCAGATCCGGCAGCGAATTCGGGACGCGGAATACGGGAGGCATCTCCGCGTTAAGTCGTTGAATTGAGATTCGTTTCGACTCGGAACAATCCGCCGTGTGATTCGGTTGAGTCGCGTTGTTGCCATCGAAGCGAAGAAGAAGCAGATGAAAAAGCCGAGCAGGACAAAGTCCAAGGCTGGGGAAAAGCAAGGGCCGGCACCGGGCAATGTCATCAGAATCATGAGTGCTCGGCGCAAGCCGGTCGAAGTGGAAAACCGCTCGGGGAGGCGTCAGACTTAATCATGAAGCGCACGCGCCGCCCACTGCCCTTGCTCGACGAGTCTCACTCAACGCTGCATTCTCGTCCGATCCGCAAACGCGATCCTGACCAGCCCGGCCTGCCCTTCGATCCAATGCCGTCGCGCGTCGAGCCCTGCCTCGCGCTGCTGAAGCCGACTGTGCCCATTGGGCCGGATTGGCTCTATGAGGTGAAGCTGGATGGCTATCGATTGGCAATCCACGTTGAACCGAAGGGCGTGCGGGTCATCACCCGTGGCGGCCATGACTGGACCCATCGCTTCCCCACCATCGCCGCGGCAGCGAAAGAGCTTGGCGTAACGACCGCCATTCTCGATGGCGAGGCCGTTGTACTCGATGATAACGGCCGATCGGATTTTGGCGCCCTGCAGCGTTCGCTCGGCGGGCGGGGAGGCAAGCGAGTATCGACCGAGTCGGTCCTCGTCGCCTTCGACCTTCTCTATCTCGATGGACACGATCTGACCGGCACCGAGCTTGACGTACGCCGACACCTGCTCGAAGACCTGATACCGGGCGGCGACGATCAGACGATCCGCCTCTCCGAGCAGATAGAGCTGCCGGCCGAAGAACTCCTCGAGCACGCCTGCCATCATCATCTGGAAGGTATCATCGCCAAGCATCGCGACCGGCCCTACGGCAGTGGCCGTACGGGCGACTGGCTGAAGATCAAATGCGTCCAGAGCGAGAGCTTCATGATCGTCGGTTATGAGCAGTCCGCATCCGCCCGCGGCGGCATCGGCAGGCTATTGCTGGCCGGCAGACGAGGGCTCGACTGGATTTACGTTGGCTCCGTCGGAACTGGTTTCGGTGCCAGGGATGCTGAATACCTGAAAAAGACGCTGGACCGGTTAAAGACGAACCGGCCGGTCGTTCCGCTGAATGGCAAGCGCCTCGTCCTCGTCCAGCCGACGCTGATCGCTGAGATCGAGTTTCGCGGCTGGACGGATGACGGCAATCTCCGCCATGCTTCGTACAAGGGGCTGCGCGAGGTCCAGGATAATGCCGCAGTCTTCGATATGACCTAACCGCTCATACTTTTCGGCTTCATGCTCTAGATTTGAGCGCTTGCAGCAGGTCAAAACGTCGATCAGAGCCTCTTCAGAAGAAGCCCAAAACTGTGCCGTCCATTGGAATATATCGACGCTCACGTAAACACCGGAGCGGACGAAGGGCTCTCCTGCGCTCATGAGTTGCTGTATCGCAAAAAAGCTGATTGATGGTCAGATTCTCGGCAGGTCTGGCATCCAGAACCTGCCGGAAAGGCTCTAGCAGACCGGCGGTCGAGCAGGTCGGCTAAATCGTCCTGATAAAACAAGCTAAATAGTCGACGAAGCAGCCGAGATCCCGTATGCCGCTCATATGTCGATCCGACAGGCAATAGAAAGTCATACCGATGGCAAACTCGCCCCGCAGACCTGTCAATCCAATGGATGCTGCCGAAGCGTTGTTCAAACCCGCGAAGAAGAAGCCCGAACAAGCTGTTGAGCGGCCAGCGCTGCCGAATATCAAGGAGCTCGTTTCGCTCAAGATCGACAGTGATGTGCTTGCCCTTTTCCAGGAAGATGGCCCCGGTTGGCAGGATCGGATCAACGATACATTGCGCGCCGCGATGAAGAACAGGCTCTGACCCTGTTGCGCCATCTTGTCCGCCACGGGTGGTCGCTGTGATGCCGAATGCGCTGCACCGGCTTCTCCGCAGTGGCGTTGTCCATGTTCTCTTCGCCTTTTTGGCAATGGGCAGCTGGGCGGTTTTCGCCAATCTCGCGCACGCCATGCCATTGCCGCTCTATGCCGGCCTTGTGCAGGGGACGATATCCGCCTGCCTGACGCTGTTCCTGAAATCTGTGATCGACTGGCTTTCGAAGCGCTTCGTCGGATCTGCGCGATTTTGGGCGCCGCCTCTCATTGCTTGTCTCGGCTCCGCCAGCATTCTCGTGGCAATCCATGCGGCGACCGGTACACCGGAAATACTCAAGACCATCGCACTTCCGCTGCTCGTATCGACGAGCTACGCGGCGATTTACAACTATTCGATCTCGCCAAGACGAGGTTTCGATACATAACGGGCAGGCAACTGATCCCATTGGCGGACACGCCTCCTGCGATAACAAGCAGTCGCATGCTGGAGGAAGCAAGGCGTGTCCGCGGTACATGTCACTCCTTCACTGCCCCGGTCATCGATGAGACGTAGTAGTCCACGAAGAACGAGTAGAGGATGACCACCGGGAGCGAGCCGAACAATGCGCCCGCCATCAGTGCCCCCCATTCGAAGACGTCGCCGCGCACCAGTTCGGTCAGCACGCCGACCGGGATGGTTTTGTTTTCCGACGACTGGATGAAGGTTAGCGCATAGATGAATTCGTTCCAGGACAGCGTGAAGGCGAAGATGCCAGCCGAAATCAGTCCGGGTACGGCGAGCGGCAGGATGATCTTGGTGAGAATCTGCCATCTGTTGGCGCCGTCCACCAGCGCGCTTTCCTCCAGCTCGAATGGGATCGAGCGGAAATAGCCCATCAGCAGCCAGGTGCAGAAGGGAATGAGGAAGGTCGGATAGGTGAAGATCAGCGCCAGCCGCGAGTCATAGATCCCGAGCTTGAAGACGATGAAGGCAAGCGGGATGAAGAGGATCGACGGCGGCACGAGATAGGCGAGGAAGATGACGAGGCCAACCGAACGGGAGCCTGTAAAGCGGACGCGCTCGATCGCATAGGCGCCGAAGACTGAGGCCACCAGCGAGAGGAAGGTGGAGCAGACCGCGACCAGCATCGTGTTCCACAGCCAGCCCGGATAGGATGTCTCAAAGAACAGGTATTTGACGTGATCGAGCGTCGCGCCTACCACCCAGAAGGGGCTGTAGTTGCTGTAGTCGGTCAGCTGGTCGTTCGGCTTCACCGCGGTGATCGCCATCCAGTAGAACGGGAAGAGCAGCACGACGACGAAGACGGCCATCGGCAGGTAGAGCATCACGATCCGCCGCGGCAGGCGGTTCAGATAGCTCATGCCTTCGGCATTGTCGGTCACGACCTGATCGGCGGCGTTTGAATTTATCGACATCGTCACTCTCCCCTAATCCTGGCCGCCCTGTTGCCATTTGCGCCGTTGCAAGCCGAAGAAGCTAAACATGATGGCGCCGAGCAGGAAGGGCACCATGGCGACTGCGATGGCCGCACCTTCTCCGAGCTGACCGCCCGGAATGCCGCGCTGGAACGATAGCGTCGCCATCAGATGCGTCGCGTTGACCGGTCCCCCCTTGGTCAGCACGTAGATGAGCTGGAAATCCGTAAAGGTGAAGAGAACCGAGAAGGTCATCACAACGGCAATGATCGGCGTCAACATCGGCAGCGTCACATAGCGGAACCGTTGCCAGCTCGTGGCGCCGTCGAGAGAGGCGGCCTCCTGCAGCGACGCCGGAATCGTCTGCAGCCCCGCAAGCAGCGAGATCGCCACGAAGGGAATGCCGCGCCAGACATTGGCGACGATGACGGATATGCGCGCATTGATGGGGTCGCCGAGAAAATTGATCGGTCCGTTGATCAACCCCAGCTGCATCAGCGACCAGGAGATGATCGAAAACTGGGAATCGTAGATCCACCAGAAGGCCAGCGCCGAAAGCACCGTCGGCACGACCCAGGGAAGCAGCACGATCGCCCGGAAGAAGGACTTGAACGGTAGGTGCTGATTGAGCAGCATCGCCAGCCAGAGGCCGAGCGCGAATTTCAGCACCGAGGCAACGGAGGTATAGAGAATGGTGTTGAAGACCGACAGCCAGAAGACGCTGTCGTCCATCAGGAACTGGTAGTTCTCCAGGCCGATGAAGACGCCGTCGCGGCCGATCCTCGTATCGGTGAAGCCGAGCCAGACACCGAGCCCCAGCGGATAGGTCAGAAAGCAGACGAGGAACACTGCCGCTGGCAGCATGAACAGGAAGCCGAGAACATTGTTGTTCTGCAGGAGCGAGGAGATCGGCCCGCGTCTATCCTCCGGATTCACCATCGACATTGCTTATCTCCCAGATTGCACTTGAACTCTCAGAGGACGTTGCGGCATGCCGCAGCCGGCATGCCGCTTGCTTTGAAGCGCGGCTCAGACGCGGTAGTAGCGGTTGGCCCGCCGTTCAGCTTCCTTCATCGCATCCTCGGGCGACATCTGGCCGGTGACGGCGGCGGCATACATGTCGACCAGAACGTAATCGGCCATGGTCGCTGCCGAGGCATAACCGAGTGGGCCGGCATAGCCGTTCGGACGCAGCTTTTCCGAGGCACGTGCATAAGGCGCGTGGATCGGATCGGATGTCCAGATCGGGTTCTTGGCGAAAGCCTTGAGCGGCTGGCAGCAATAGGCGCTTGAGCCCTGGATCCAGGCATTCATCTGGTCGGCTTCCATCATGAACTTGATGTAGGCCTTCGCCGCTTCCGGATATTTCGTATGCTTGAAGAGAAGCAGCGAGCTCGTCTGGAAAAGCTCGACGCTCTGGCCAACCGGGCCGATCGGGAAATTCGTCGTGCGGATGTCCTTGGCGATCTCGGCGAGCTTCGGGTCGTTCTTGGCCGTGTAATAGACCGAGACGCCGTTGGCGATCAGCGACACCTGGCCGGCGAGGAAGGCGCGGTTGTTGTTGACGTCCTGCCAGCTTTCCGTGCCCGGAATGAAGGTCGCATAGAGTTCCTTGGCATAGTTGATCGACGCCAGCGTTTCCGGGCTGTTGATCGTCACCTTGCCGCCTTCGTCGACCATCTTGCCGCCATGGCTCCAAAGCAGCCAGTGGGCGTAGTTGTTGCCGTCGCCGACGGCCTTGCCGTGCGGGAAGCCGGCCGGCGTGCCCTTGGCTTTCATCGCCTTGCAAAGCTCGAGGAAGCCTGCCGTGTCCTTCGGGAACTCGCTGAAGCCAGCTGCTTTCACGTGAGTGTCGCGATAGACCACCGCATTGCCGATTGCCGCCAGCGGCATGGCGATGAAGGTATCGCCGCGCGCGGCATAGCCCTTCACACCGTCGTACCAGCCGCCATATTTGTTGCCGAGATAGTTGGCGAGTTCGGTCAGGTCGACCAGCTTGTCGGGATACTGGTGAGCGTCGTCGAACCAGCACATGATGAGGTCCGGGCCGGAGCCGACATTGGCCGCGACGGCAGCCTTCGGGCGTATATCTTCCCAGCTTTCCTTGTCGATGCGCACCTCGACGCCGGTCGCTTCGGTGAATTTCTTGGTGTTGGCAAGCCATGCCTCCTCGTCGCCCTTGACGAAAGGTGTCCAGCGCAGCAGCCGCAGGCTGGCGCCGCTTTCCGGCGTGTAGGTCGGTTCAGCCTGCGCGAAGGTCGGCCGAATGCCGAGGCCGGCGGCGCCGGCGACGGCAGCCGAGGCGGCAAGAAAGTCACGTCTTCTGATCCTCATGAGATTCCTCCTCATTAAAAAGCGGGTGCGAACTCCCCGTCGTTCACTTCCCGCTTGGTGAACGACGGTCCTTGCATCCCTGACAGGGGATGCGTGCCTGTCTGCGGGTGACGAGAGGGCTCCTCCGCCCCGCGCCGCCGCCGGCCGGCCTCAGTCTGTCAATCTCCGCCCGGTTTCGGTGTCGAAGAGATGAACATGCGCGGCGTCGATAGAAACGCGCAGGGTTTCGCCCGGCCGCGCGCTGACGCGTTCGCGGAAGACGCAGCTGAGGTCGCTGCCGCCGAGCCTGAGGATAAGATGCGTCTCGTAGCCGGTCGGCTCGATCACCACGATTTCGCCGGGCAACCCGTTGGCATCGAGTAAAATGTATTCCGGGCGCAGCCCGTAGACGAGGTCGCGGCCGATGGCGTCGGCTGGCGGATTGGCGACCGGGAGCGCAGTGCCGTCGGATGCCCTGAAACTTGTCGGGTTTTCGGGTTCGAGCCTGCCCTTGATCATGTTCATCGCCGGCGAGCCGATAAACCCGCCAACGAAGAGATTGGCCGGCTTGTCGTAGAGCTCGAGCGGTGTGCCGATCTGCTCGACGACGCCGTCATGCATGACGACGATCTTGTCGGCCATGGTCATGGCCTCGATCTGGTCGTGGGTGACATAGACCGTCGTCGTTTTCAGCCGCTGGTGCAGTTCCTTGATTTCGGCGCGCATGGCGACGCGCAGCTTCGCATCGAGGTTGGATAGCGGTTCGTCGAACAGAAAGACTTCCGGATCGCGGACGATCGCCCGCCCCATGGCGACACGCTGGCGCTGACCGCCGGAAAGCTGGCGCGGATAACGGTCGAGCAATTTGTCGAGACCGAGGATGCCGGCGGCATATTTCACCCGCTTCTCGGCTTCCGCCTTCGGTGCCTTGTTCAGCATCAGCGAGAAACCCATGTTCTCCTGTACCGTCATATGCGGATAGAGCGCATAGTTCTGGAACACCATGGCGATGTCACGGTCCTTGGGCGGCAGCGTGTTGACCACGCGCCCGCCGATCTTGATCTCGCCGCCGGAAATATTCTCAAGTCCCGCCAGCATCCGCAGAAGAGTGGATTTTCCACAACCCGACGGGCCGACCAGGATCACGAACTCCCCGTCGGCAATGTCGATATCCACGCCTTTGATGACCGGAAATGTCCCGAATGATTTCCGCACATCCGCGAATTGAACGCCTGCCATACCCACTCCTCCCAGAAATCGAGCGCTACATGCTATGTATTCGTATTTTCGTATCTCTTGCCGGCGGCCTTATGTTCTCAAGTCCTTTGCCAGGGCAATCCCGAATATGCGGGTGTGCCCTGGCGGCACTCTCCTCCTATGGGGCGGCTCAACCTCATTTGGACGCACCCGGAGCGTCTTCGGCGAGGTAGACCTCGATCAGCTCGTCCACCGTGGTTTCGGCGACGAAACCCAGTTGCGTCGCCCGTTCGGGCGTAAAGGACTTCGGCCATCCGGCGACGATCCCTTCAATGACCTCGTCGCGGCGACGATCGATCAACTCCGCCGCCTCGGGACCGGCAGCACGGCGTAAGGCGGCAATCTGGTCGGCAACGGTGGCGGCGACGCCCGGCATGGTGAGCGTGCGCCGGACACCCAGCGCCGCGGTGTCGAGCGTCGCCGCATGGATCAGGAACTTGATGGCGGAACGCGGGCTTGCCAGCCAGTGCTTGACCGTTTCCTCGACCGGAAGAACAGCCCGCTGGCCTGCAAGCGGTTCACGCAGGATTCCGGAAAAGAAGCCCGATGCGGCGGCATTCGGCGCACCCGGCCGGATCACGATGGTCGGCAACCGGATTCCGACGCCGTCGATAAAGCCGCGCCGCGAATAGTCAGCAAGCAGAAGCTCGGAAATCGCCTTCTGGACTCCGTAGCTGGTCAGAGGTGCGAGCACGTAATCATCGGGAATGGGATCGGGAAACGGCGAGCCATAGACCGCGATCGACGAGGAGAATACGAACCGGGGAACATAGGCTTGGCGGCTTCCTTCCCGGCGGATCGCTTCCAACAGCAATCGCGTGCCGTCGAGATTGACCTTGTAGCCGAGGTCGAAATTGCGCTCGGCTTCGCCGGAAACGATCGCGGCGAGATGGAAGATCACGTCGGCCCGGCGAGCCGCCAGGGCTTCCGCTGCGCCGCTTTCGGAAATATCGGCAGCCAGCGCTTCCACCGGCGCAACGACACCGGCGGGTATCGGCGGAGGCGCGATATCAACGAGCGTCATGCGCGTGATTGTATCGCCGCCGAGTGACCCGCTGCGCCCCAGCGTGGCTGCGAGCTTCCGGCCGATCATTCCTCCCGCCCCGATAATGAGAATATGCATCGTGTTTCGCCTCCTTGCGAACTACGAGAAGAGTAACTTGGTCGTCGTATAAATACGGGTTTCGTGGATTGCGAAGGCTGTGCATGCGGCATCCGGGTCCCGCGTCTCCAAACCAGCGAGGATCAACCGGTGATCGGCGATGCTCGTGGTGATCGTTCCGGGCTGCGATACGACGCGCCTTCGGTGGCTCAGAAGATAGGAATAGAGGTCGGCGGCCATATCAGCCAGCACCGCGTTGCCGCTGGAACGGTAGATAACGGTGTGAAATTCCCGGTCACATATCAAAAAACGCACAGGATCGTCACAGGCGGCCTCCTGCGCTGTGATCGACTTGCGGAGATAATCAAAAGTTGAAGGCTCCATCTTGAGCGCGGCAGCCCTGACGACCTGCGCTTCGATAAGAAGCCGGGCCTCATGAACATTGTCGAGACTGTAGGCCGCGATGTCGCGATAGCGCGCAGCCTGGACGGCCAATTCGCCGACGTCCTCCGATGCCACTACCGTGCGCGTTCCGTGCACAACCGAGAGAATCCCATGGGTGGAAAGGATAAGGATCGCCCCACGGACGGTCTCGCGGCTGACCGAGAGTGCGGAGGCGAGTTCACGTTCGCTTGGCAACGGATCGCCTACCTTGAGAATGCCGGTGGCAATGAAGGTCGCAATCTTCTGGACAACGAAGTCTTTCATCGACTTCTTCGGCGCTCCACCGAGCGCCGCAACGTCTTCGAGCATCGCTCGAACGTCCATTGCTTTTCCCTCCCCGCTCAGGTCTACTGGTCCGGTAAGTGGACCAGTAGACCTGAGCGAAAGAGGATTGTCAACGCATGATGGCTGCGATTTACCCACCGATATTTGGAGCAGTTTTGTGAATGGCAATATCAGCGCGCCGAGAAAATTCACGCCGAGAAAGCCGGCTGATCACAGTGCCGGACGGTCCATAGTCCGATAGCGCTCAAGCCACTTTGGAGACTTTGCCGAGCCGCTTGATCGCCTGTTCCAGCGGACGCTTGCCATCGCCGTAATCCTCCCAGGCAGAGGACTTCGACAGCAGCGTCGGGACGGTGCGAATGGTGAAGCGCTTCGGGTCAAGATCAGATTTGACCTGGGTCCAGGTCAGCGGCATCGAGACGGTGGCACCCGGCCGGGCGCGCGGCGACAAAGGTGCAACCGCCGTCGCCATCCGATCGTTGCGCAGATAGTCCAGGAAGATCCGGCCATCCCTCAGGCTCTTCGTCATCTTGATCAGATAGAGTTCGGGATTGTCGCGTGCCATCTGCTGGCAGACGTCGTGGGCAAATCCCTTCGCTTCGGCCCACGAAAGCGGCTTGCGTTTGTTGATCGCAAGCGGAGTGACGACGTGCAGACCCTTGCCCCCAGTGGTCTTGCAAAAGCTGATCATTCCCAGCGCGTCGAGACGGTCCCGCATTTCGCGGGCCGCCGAAACGACCGCGGAGAAGGGCACATCCGGACCTGGATCAAGGTCGAAGACGAGCCGGCCGGGCACCTCAGGCTGACGCGGTTCGCAATTCCAGGGATGCAGCTCGACGGCGCCGATCTGCGCGACGGCAGCAAGGCCTTCGATACGGTCGATCTGCAGGTATGGTTTTTTGTCGCCGAAAACCTTGACCAATTCGAGAAGATTCGAGGTGCCGGGCATCGCATGACGCTGAAAAAACTGCTCGCCGCCGATCCCGTCGGGTGTACGGATGATCGAACACGGACGTCCCTTGATGTGCTCGATCAGCCACGAACCGACGGCTTCGTAGTAGCAGGCCAGGTCCTCCTTGGTAACGGTTTTGCCGTCATTGGCATCCGGCCACAGCGGCTTGTCCGGGTTGGAGATCAGCACCCCCATGACCTCGGCCTTGGCGCCTTTTTTGCGGACGGGTCTGGTTTTCGCCTCCACCGTCGGCTGTGGCACGTCAGTTTGCGCGGGCTTTGCCGGCCGTTCGGCCTTGACCTCTATGGCCGGCTTGTCTTCCCGCAGTCCCTTGAAGGCCGCCTGCCGGACAATGCCGTCTGCGGTCCAGCCTGCGAATTCGATTTCCGCCACTAGCTCGGGTTTTAGCCAGATGACCTCGGCCTCCTTCTTCGGCGCGCCGATGCCGGTGAACGGCGATTTCGCCGTCTCGAGCGCTTTCAACTTCGGAAGCAGCGTTTCCACTTTCTTCGCGCCATATCCCGTGCCGACGCGGCCGACATAGACGAAGTGGTCGCCGTGGTAGACGCCGACCAGCAGGGATCGGAATTTCCCGTTGGTCTGGGCATAGGCGCCGATCACCACCTCGTGGCCGGAGCGGCATTTCGACTTCGCCCAGCTTTCGGTGCGGCCGGATTGATAGGGTGCATCCGCCTCTTTCGAGACGATGCCTTCCAGTGAAAGCTTGCAGGCAGACTGGAGAACTGCATCACCGCCGGTGTCGAAATGCTCGACGAAACGGACGCGCGGATCATCGCCGGCGTCGGACAGAAGGCTTTGAAGCCGCGCCTTGCGCTCGACGAGCGGCAGCGATCGCACATCCTCGCCACCTTCATAGAGAAGATCGAAGGCGAAATAGACGAGCTCGCCGGTCTTGCCTTCCGAAAGGGCCGCCTGCAGGGCCGCGAAATCAGGAGCGCCATGATCGTCGAGGGCGCAGATCTCGCCGTCGATGATCGCATCGGGCAGTGTCGATGCCGCCTCGGCGATCTCGGGATATTTTGCCGTCCAGTCGAGCCCTTTCCTGGTCTTCAGCGTCGCCTCGCCATCCAGCACTCGCATCTGGATCCGGTAACCGTCGAATTTGATCTCGTGAAGCCAGCCAGTGCCTGCCGGAGGGCGTTCCAGTGTCCGGCAGAGCTGCGGCGCAATGAAATCCGGCAGATCGACCTTTGTGGCCGGTTTCGATTTCCGACCGCCTCCGGTGTCGTCTTTTCGCTCTTCGGCAGCCAGTCCGTGATTGCTGTCCCAAACGGCATCAGCCTGAACGTCGCCACCCTCGATCATGAAAGGCCTGGGCTTTCGTCCCTTGCCGCCGGCAATCATCTCCATGGTTCGGCCGGAGGCGACAGAGGTGTCGTTCTCCTCGAGGACCGCTTCGCCTTTGTTTTCGACGGAGAACTCATCATGGTGTTTGATGAGCAGCCAATTTGTCCGGTTGCCCCCGTTGCGATCATTGCGCATGCGCACCAGCACGAAGCTGCCGTGCAGGCGTTTGCCTTCCAAGGTGAACTTGAAGTCACCCTTGGCGAGGGCCTGCTCGGGGCTCTTCTTTCCTTCCGGTTCCCAATAGCCCCGGTCCCAGAGCATGACCGTCCCACCGCCATACTGGCCCTTCGGAATGGTGCCTTCGAAGTCGCCATAGTCGAGCGGATGATCCTCGACCTCAACTGCCAGCCGCTTGTCGTGCGGGTCGAGAGACGGGCCTTTGGTGACCGCCCAGGATTTGAAGACGCCATCCAGCTCGAGCCGCAGGTCGTAGTGCAGCCGGGTGGCATCATGTTTCTGGATGACGAAGCGACGGCGATTGCTGCGCGAGAGGCGTTTTTCACCGCTCGGCTCATCCGTTTTTTTAAAGTCGCGCTTCGACCGATAGGTCGATAGTTTGTCACTGGCCATGGTCGTTCCCGAAAGCAACCCCGACAGCGAAATGCCGCCTGGCGGCTGGAAGTTCCATCAGGGTGCTCCTCCAGCCGTCAGCGGATGAAACGGCTGGGATAGGCGAGAAAAAATTTCTCGGCCTCGCCGCATCGTTCTCTTGCTTGAAACGTTAATTGCTACCACCGGGATGCAAACATGCGCGCTGATCAATGGCTATCTCTTCTCATCATCGCGCTGATGATGGGCGCGTTCCTGTGGGGTCGTTATCGATACGATATAGTCGCCGTGAGCTCTCTTCTCGCTGCAATCATTGTCGGCATCGTTCCCGCCAAGAATGCTTTTTCCGGCTTTTCCGATGACATTGTCATCATCGTTGGCAGCGCGCTCGTCGTCAGTGCGGCGATCTCCAGATCGGGGATCATGGATGTCGCCTTGCGCCGATTTTCTCCCGAACGACGCGGGCCACGGATGCAGCTGATCATTCTGGTTGCCATTGTCGCAGCCCTGTCGGCTTTCATCAAAAACATTGGTGCGCTGGCGATCATGATCCCGGTCGCTGTGCAGATGGCCCGGAAATCGCGCGTATCACCGTCGATGTTCCTGATGCCGATGTCTTTCGCCTCTCTGCTCGGAGGGCTTATGACGCAGATCGGCACGTCGCCAAACATCATCGTTTCCCGGGTGCGCGAGGAGATCACCGGGCAGCCGTTCATGATGTTTGACTATACGCCTGTCGGCCTGGCGCTCTCGGTCGCCGGCGTTGTCTTTCTGGCGCTGTTCTACAAGCTGCTGCCTGAAAGATCACGGGTCGAAACGTCGATGGATGAGGCGGTGGCGATCAAAAACTACACGACCGAGGCCAAGGTCACCACGCCATCAGGGGCGATCGGGCGGTCCGTCAGCTGGCTGCAGAAGCCGGCGGGCGGCGATGCGATGGTGACTGCGATTATCGGTGGCAACGGCCAAAGACGAACGCCCCTTCCCGACACGGTGCTCAAGGATGGCGACCTTCTTATTATCGAGGGAGAGCAGAGCGCCCTCGACAAGATCGTCAGTGAAGCCAAGCTTCAACTGTCCGACCGTAAACACGAGCCTGAGACACGCCAAGACATCAGTTCTGTCGAAGCTATCGTTGGCGAACATTCCCGATTGATCGGCGTCAGCGCAAAAGACGTTTCTCTCTTCCACAATACCGGGCTCAACCTTCTTGCCGTCAGCCGCCGCGACAGGCGCTTCACCGAGCGCCTGGGTGAGATCAAGATCCGCAATGGCGACGTCGTGGTCTTGCAGGGCGACTTGCAGAAACTACCGGATCTTCTACGCGAATGGGGATGTTTGCCGCTGGTCGAACGAGATATGAAGCTCGGCAACGCCCGCAACGGCATGATCCCCGTCATTATCCTGATGGCAACGATGGGAGCAACAGCCTTCGGGGGCATTCCCGTAGCGACAGCGTTTTTCGCCGCCGCTTTTCTGATGGTGGTCACCGGATGCGTTCCTTTGCGGGAAGTTTATCAGCATCTCGATGCGCCCATTCTGATCATGCTGGCCGCTCTCATTCCGATCAGCGACTCGCTCAGGACCACAGGAACCACCGACATCATCGCGGACCTCCTCTCGCGAACCGCCGAAATGCTCCCGCCCTTCGGTGCTTTGGCTCTGATCCTGGTTGCGGCCATGGCCGTAACCCCGTTTTTGAACAACGCAGCGACGGTTCTGGTCATGGCCCCGATCGCCGCGACCTTTGCCGAGAAGCTGGGCTTCAGGCCCGATGCCTTTCTGATGGCGGTGGCAATTGGAGCCGGCAGCGACTTCCTCACGCCCATCGGACACCAGTGCAACACGCTGGTGATGGGACCGGGCGGATATCGTTTTGGTGACTACGCCCGACTGGGTCTGCCGCTGTCGCTCATTGTGGTGCTCGTCAGCGTGCCGATCCTGTTATTGGTCTGGCCGATCTGATTGCACCTGACACCGGATGTTGCGGTGACCGATAAGAAATTTCGAAGCAGAGTTGTGTTCCTCACGCGGTGACGTCGGGAATAGGCAAGCCTAGGATCTCGGCATGTTTGCAAAGCTTTTGCCAAGCTGCATCGCCGACCGGCACGCCCTCTTCTAACGCCGAGCGGCGCTTTTGCGCTGCGCTGTCGCCCGGCATGCGAACGGGGCCATTGTTCCAGGGCGCCGGAGGATTGCTGCGGCAGGCAGAGGCGAGAAAGTCAGACTGCGCTGTAAAGGCATCGAGCCCGGCAAAAAAGGCCGGATCGATGACCTGAAGGAAGGCGCTTTGCGAAAAGACACCGGATGGCGTGTTCGCCCGTCCCTTGCCGGAAAGCCCCTGCCCCAGCAACTCGACGATCAGTCCGAGCCCAAAACCCTTGTGCCCCTTCAACTGGCCGCCGAGAGGCATCATCGTCCCGCCCCGTTCCGTCACCTCGCGCGGATCATCGGTCGGCTCGCCTGCGACAGTGAAAGCCCAGGCCTCAGGAAATTTCTTGCCGGCCTTCGCCAGGTTTTGCGTCATGGTCGTGGTGGTGATCGAGGCCGAGACGTCGATCAGGATCGGATCCGCAGATGTCGGGAAGCCGGCCGCCATAGGGTTGGGCGTCAGAAGCGGCTTCGTGCCGCCATAGGGCGCAACGCGGCTCGCCGCGGGATGCGAGACCGACAGCTGTACGATGAGGCCCCGTTCGGTTACCTGCCGCATGAAGGCTGAAAGCGCGCAGGTATGGTGGCAGTTGCGGATCGCGGCGGTGACGACGCCATGATCGCCGACCCGTTCGCAGGCCTGCTCGATCGCCTTCGTCAGCAGCCATGCGCCCGGCAGGGATTTGCCGTCCCAAACAAAGGCTGCGCCGCGGTCATTGACGATCTCATAGCTGCCGGACTTTGCCAGCGAGCCGTCTTCCAACGCCTCGACATACCAGCTCAAAAGACTGACGCCATGGGTTTCGTGGCCGATCATGTCGCCTTCCACCAGGACGGCGGCAGTCGTTTCGGCCTTGTCGGCCTCCATGCCGGCGCGGGTCAATATCTGCTTTGCGAATTGAGTCAGGGCAATGCGGTCAATCAGCGGCATCGGCATTTCTCCCTCACGTCATGGAAAGCACGGGCCGCTGTTTGCGGCGGCCCGTGGTTAAGTGCGGCATACCGGCTTACTTGAAGCGGATCTGCGACAGCTGCAGTTCGGAATTCGTCGCGATCGTCGGCTTGAAGTCGAGACGCGGCGAGACGCGGGTGAAACCGACCATGTGAAACATCGGGATGTCGGCGATGATTTCGGTGTTCACCTTGGCGAAAAGCTCCTTCCAGAGTTTTGTGCGCTCGTCGCCGGTGGCAGACGTCGCCTTGGCGATCAGCGCGTCAACGGCCGGATCGCGAACCATGGAGTGGGAACCGTCGGTCGCGTATTTCACGAATGCGGTGAAGACGGGGTCGCCGGTCGCATTGTCGTGCTGCGACTGGGTCAGCGTCGGACCGGAATCGGCGACAAAGGGTGCAACGAAGTAGCCGTTCCACACGGACACGTCATACATGTCGAGCTTTACGTTCAAGCCGACTTCCTGAAGCATCGCCATCATCGCTTCCATCGCTTCGGTTGCGTTTGGATATTGTCCATTGCGACCGATGATACGGATCTCACGATCGACCGGGACGCCGTCCGCTTTCGCTGCTGCGACCAGTTCCTTTGCTTTTTCGGGATCATAGGGCCAAGCGGGGATATCGGCATTGTAACCGATCGTGGTCGGCACAACGAGCTGTGTCGCGATCTTTGCCTGTTCGGGGAACAGCGTTCCGAGCATCGCCTGACGATCGATGGCGAGGTTCATCGCTTCGCGGATGCGCCGGTCGTTAAGGGGTGCTGCGCGCGTATCGATGCGCAGCGATGTCGTTTCCGAATTCGGGTAGGCGAAATCGGTTTCCTTGTTGGTGGCATCCTGTACGGATACGGCCGGAACGATATCGGCTTCGCCAGCATCGACCATGGCGGCTGCAACGGCGCTGTCTGAGCGGAACAGATATGTCGCCTGTTCCACCTGGGGTTTCTCCCCCCAATATTCCGGATTGCGTTTCAGCACGATTGACTGGCCGATTTCCCATTTGTCGAACGTATAAGGGCCAGTGCCAATCGGCTTGCGGGTGAATTCGTCGGCTGGTGTCGCCTCGGCCGATTCCACAGCCATCACCGTCATCAGAAGCGGAAGAATCGGCTGCGCCGGTTTTGTTGTAATGCGGATCGTGTTGGCATCGGGCGTTTCGAAGCTGAACTCCGTGCCGCCGAAATATTTGCCGCCGGTCTCACAGCTGAGCTTCTTATTCTTGTTGCGCTCGATGGTGAATTGGACATCCTTGGCGGTGAACGGCTTGCCATCGTGCCATTTGACATTCGGGCGCAGCTTGAACTCCCAGGTGTCGTCATCGATCTTCGACCATTCCGTCGCCAGGCGAGGTTTGAGGCCGCCATTGACGTAGTCGAACTCCACCAGCATCTCGTTGACGTTTTCAGAAATGACCCGGCCGACGTCCTGGCGCGCTGCCATACAGGGTTCGACGACATCGACGGTTTCGGCAAGCACAACAGTGACGTTGCTCTTGGCATCCTGAGCGTGTGCCGTACCGCCGCTCAACGCGAGCACCGTTGTTGAAAAGCAGGCAGCTAACAAATGCAGTTTCATTTCGTTCTCCTCCCATGCGCCTTTGGCGCTCCTCACAGTGAATCTGCGTCCCGTTTCCGGTGCTCCGGCATCTATCTCCTCATAGTTCTACAAAGCACAAGTGCACTAATATACTAGTTAGCGACGGCCTTCAACCCTGGCGCTCCGAAGCACGGAGCCCTCAACCGTGTCTGGAACCCTTCATTTTTACTGGGCCGAAGCAATCAGTTGGCGCATCATCTCGACTTCCTCGTCGGTGAGATCCGTCAGCGGCGCCCGCACCGGTCCCGCCTCAAAGCCGCGCAATCGCACGCCTGCCTTGACCGCGGATACCGCATAACCGGCTTTGCGATCGCGAATACGGGCAAAGGGATAGTAGAAATCGCGCAGCATCTGTTCACAGGCAGCGTCGTCACCGGCAAGGAATGCCTTGTGGAATTTCAATGCCGTTTCAGGCACGAAATTGAAGACCGCGGAGGAATAGGTCGGCATGCCGGCTCCGCGATAGGCCTGGGCAAACAGTTCGTGTGTCGGCATGCCGCCGATATAGGAAAGGCGGTCGCCGAGCGCGATCGTGACACGGCGCACCGTATCGATGTCACCGGTTCCATCCTTGAAGCCGATCAGATTCGGGCATTCGTCGGCAAGCTGAGCAAGCTGCTCGGCCGAAACCCGCGCCTGGCCACGATTATAAACGATAACGCCCATATTGGTGGCCTTGCAGACGGCCCGTACACGCGCGGCGATGCCATCTGCCGGCGCCTCGGTCAGGTAATGCGGCAGCAGAAGAATGCCGTCGCCACCGGCCGCCTCGATCTCGCGCGCCATGTCACAGGCAATCCGCGTGCCGTAGCCGCATCCGGCAATAACCGGCGCGTCACCGGATACGGCGCGGGCGGCCTTTACCACCTCGACCACCTCGCCCGGCGTCAGCGAGAACAGCTCACCGGTGCCGCCGGCAACGATCAGGCCGGCAACGGGATAGGACGACAGCCATTCCAGATGCGCTGAAAACGGCTTGGCGGCAAACCGGTCCTCGGCATCGAAAGGAGTGACGGGAAAAGACAGCAGGCCGTTGCGAATGATCTCGCGAAGTTCCGTCGGGGCGATCAATTTGGTACTCCTCGGTTTCAGTTGCGCAGGTCTTGCGGCAACAGGTCGGCGGGGAAATTCTGATAGGCGACGGGGCGCAAAAACCTGCGGATCGACATGGTTCCGACGCTGGTCGCGCCGAAGTTGGTCGAGGCCGGGTAGGGTCCGCCATGCACCATGGAATCGACAACCTCGACGCCGGTTGGAAAGCCGTTGACCAGCACCCTGCCGGCCTTCCGTTCGAGGATTGGCAGCAGGTCGCGGGCAAGGCCCAGATCGGCGTCGTCCATATGGATCGTCGCGGTCAGTTGTCCCTGAAAGCTTTCGGCAAGGGTGAGCAACTTTTCAGGCGAGCCGACGCGCACGACGAGGCCGAGAGGACCGAATACTTCTTCGCTGAGCGAGTGATCGGCAAGCCAGGCCGAGCCGTTGGTCTCGAACAGGTTCGGCGTTGCTTCGCGGCCAGCACTCTGTGCCGCCAGAACCGGCGCGACGGCATTGCTTGTTCGCATGCGCTCGACACCTTCGTGATAGGCCGAGGCGATGCCTTTGGTCAGCATCGTCTGCGGCGCCACCTTTTCAAGAGCCGCTTTGGCGGCACTGGTGAACTTGTCCGCTTCCGGCCCGTCGACGACGACGGCGATACCGGGTTTGGTGCAGAACTGGCCGGCACCAAGCGTCAGTGAACCGGCCCAGCCTGAACCGATTGCCTCGGCCCGGGCAGCGGTAGCGGCCGGCAGCAGGAACATCGGATTAACGCTGCCGAGTTCCCCGAAAAAGGGGATCGGCTCAGGGCGCTGGGCGCAAAGGTCAAAGAGCGCCCTTCCGCCGGCAAGTGAACCGGTAAAGCCAACGGCTTTGATGGCCGGGTGCGTCACCAGCGCCGTTCCGACATCACGACGGCCGCCCTGGATCAGGCTGAAGACGCCGGCCGGCATTCCAGTGCGCTCGATAGCGGCTGCAATCGCCTCGGCAATGATCTCACCTGTGCCGGGATGGGCCGAATGTCCCTTCACCACGACCGGGCAGCCCGCGGCAAGCGCGGCTGCCGTATCGCCGCCGGCCGTCGAGAATGCCAGCGGAAAATTCGAAGCGCCGAAGACGGCGACCGGGCCGATCGGCCGTTGCACCAGACGGATCTCGGGCCGCGGCGCCGGCTGCCGATCGGGTTGGGCTGCGTCGACGCGTGCGTCGAGATGCGCGCCCTTGCGGATATGGTCGGCAAACAGTTTGAGTTGGCCGGTGGTGCGGGCGCGTTCGCCGTTGAGCCGGCCCTCCGGAAGCCCGGTTTCCTGCGTTCCGATGAGGGTGACGGCCTCGCCGCGCTTGTCGATCTCCTCGGCGATTGCCTCGAGGAAAATGCCGCGCTCCTCGCGTGTCGTTGCCGAAAACACTGCAAAAGCAGCTTCGGCGGCGCGGCAGGCGCGGTCGACCAGTTCCGTTGTGCCGACAGCAAAGTCATGTGCCTGCCCATGCGCCGGCTCTGACCGAAATGTCGTCGTTCCGGCAATCCACTCGCCGGCGATGAAATGCCTGCCTGAAGGGGTCCAGCTCATTGTTCTTCTCCTCGGCGGAGCCTCGCTCCGTCCTGATGCGTGAAGTGTTGTCCAAGTTTGGGTCGCCTTAGAACAGGATGATTTTAGGCCAAGTCGGCCTAAAATCTGAATCCTGTTCTAAATTAAATAGGTAGAGCATGATGTCGTCCGAAAACCGCTCACACTTTTCGGCATCATGCTCTAGCGGCCATTCGCCGTCCGCCATTCGGCAAAGAGCGTCAGATTGCTTTCGTCGGTGGCCGGGTAGAGGCCGATGATCGTATGACCTTGCTTGACGCGCTCGGTAACGAAATCTTCGTAAGCGGTCATCTCTACCGCTTCATCAGCGATCTCGTCGGCGATCTCGGCAGGGATGACGATCACGCTGTCGTCGTCGCCAACCATGATGTCGCCGGGGAAGACCGCCACATCGCCACAGCCTATCGGCACATTGATGTCGATTGCCTCGTGCAGCGTCAGGTTCGTCGGGCTGGAGGGACGATTGTGATAGGCGGGGATATCAAGGCCACCGATGGTCATGGCGTCCCGGAAGCCGCCATCGGTGACGACGCCGCCGCCGCCGCGCATCATCAGGCGGGTAATCAGGATGTCGCCGGCAGAGGCTGCGCGCGGATCCTTGCGGCTGTCCATCACCAGAACAGAGCCTTCCGGGCAAGTCTCGATGGCAAGCCGTTGAGGATGTTTCGGGTTGCGAAAGACGTTCATCGCGTTGCGGTCCTCGCGCGCCGGCATGTAACGCAGCGTAAAGGCCGGTCCGACCATATTGCGGCCCTTCGGCTGCACCGGCCGAACATCCTGGATCGTCTGGTTTCTCAGACCGCGCTTGAACAGTGCCGAACAAAGCGTCGCGACAGAGACACCCATCAGTTTATCACGGGTTGCGGGGTTCATTTGCTTCTCCTCGTTCTCATTCAGGCGCCGAAACTGCGCGTTTCCACGGTCCAGTCGCGGGCTTTGCCCGTCAGGCTGCAGCCGAGCCCCGGACGGGCCGGCACGATCATCCGGCCGCCCTTGATCTCGAGTTGTTCGTTAAACAGTGGCGCCAGCCAATCGAAATGCTCTACCCACGGCTCATGCGCATAGGCGGCGGCCAGGTGCAGATGGATTTCCATGGCGAAATGCGGGGCCAGGCGCATACGTTTCGCCTCGGCGTGCGTGCAGATGCGCAAGAAGGGCGTGATGCCGCCGACACGCGGCGCATCCGGCTGAATGAAGTCGACCGCATCGGCCCGGATCAGCGCCATGTGCTCGTCGGCGCTTGCCAGCATTTCGCCGGTGGCGATCGGCGTGGCGAGTTCGCGTGCCAGGGCGGCATGGCCCTCGGCATCATAGGCATCGAGCGGCTCTTCGATCCATTCGAGATTGAGCGGCTCGACCAGCCGGCCGAAGCGCAAGGCCGTCGTGCGGTCCCATTGCTGGTTTGCATCGACCATCAGCGGAACACGGCCATCGATATGGCTGGTCACCGCATCGAGCCGGCGAAGGTCGATCATCGGGTCCGGCTGTCCGACCTTGATCTTGATGCCGCCTATACCGGAAGCGATCGAGTGGTCGATGGCATCGCGGATTTCCTCGACGCTCGATGACAGGAAGCCGCCGGAGGTGTTGTAGCAGGCGACACTGTCGCGATGAGCGCCAAGCAGTTTTGCGAGCGGCAGGCCGGCGCGTTTCGCCTTCAGGTCCCAGAGGCAGATGTCGATGGCGGCGATTGCCTGCGTTGCAATGCCGGAGCGGCCGACCGAGGCCCCGGCCCAGCAGAGCTTGTCCCAGATGCGCGCCGTATCGTTGGGATCTTCGCCGATCAGGTTGTCGGCAAGCTCGCAGGCATGTGCATAGAGCGCAGGTCCGCCTGCCCGCTTCGAGTAACTGAAACCGAGGCCGCTATGGCCAGCCTCGGAGACGATCTCGCAAAATAGGAAGGCCACCTGCGTTAGCGGCTTCTGCCGGCCGGTCAACACCTTGGCATCGCTGATCGGCCGCGCCAAAGGCAGGTAAGCGAGCGACAGGGTGACCGATCGGATGGCGTCCAGTTTGGACGGACCGGCAGCGAAGCCAGCCTTGGGCGGCTGTGCGGGGATCGTGCGTTGATTGGGATCAAACATCGTGGTGCCTCAGTTGATTGCCGGTTCCGGCGTCTTGCCACCGAATTCCGTGGTCAGGAAATCAAAGTCGCAGCCTTTGTCGGCCTGCTCGATATGGCCGGAGAACATAAAGCCATAACCGCGCTCGTAATGCCGCGTCGGCGCCACCCAGGCGGCCCGCCGCGCTGTGATCTCTTCTTCGGCAACCAGCATATTGAGGCTGCGTGCCGGAATATCAAGCTCGACCATGTCCCCCGTTCTCAGCAGCGCCAAAGGCCCGCCAACATAAGATTCCGGTGCGACATGCAGCACGCAGGCGCCGAAACTGGTTCCGGACATGCGGGCGTCCGAGATGCGTACCATGTCGCGCAGGCCGAGCTTCAACAGCGCCTTCGGCATCGGGATCATGCCCCATTCCGGCATGCCCGGTCCACCCTGGGGGCCGGCATTGCGGAGCACGAGAACCGTGTCCGGCGTCAGCGGATAGTCGGGATCATCGATGATCTTCTTCATCTCCGCATAGCTGTCGGCGACCAGCGCCGGGCCGCGATGGCGATGGAATTTTGGGTCGCAGGCCGCCGGTTTGATGACCGCGCCGTCGGGACACAGGTTCCCCTTGAGCACGGCCAGCGAACCTTCGTGATAGACCGGGTTCGACAATGGCCGGATAACGTCGTCATTGTAGATCTTCACCTGGTCGAGACCGTCCACCAAGGGTTTTCCCATAACGGTGATCGCGGTGGGATCCAGCTTGTCGCCGAGCTGCTTCATCAGGGCGCGCAAGCCGCCGGCATAAAAGAAATCCTCCATCAGATAGGTCGAACCGGAAGGCCGGATGTTGGCGAGAACCGGCGTCGTGCGACCGATGCGATCGAGATCATCGAGCTCCAGCGGGACGCCGGCGCGCCGCGCCATGGCGATCAGGTGAATGATGGCATTGGTGGAGCAGCCGGTCGCCATGGCGACCGTGACTGCGTTGTCGACGGCCGCCGGAGTGATGATCTGGTCCGGGGTCAGATCCTCCCACACCATATCGACGATGCGGCGGCCACAGGCCGCAGACATGCGCTGGTGGTTGGCGTCGGCAGCCGGGATCGAGGATGCGCCCGGCAGCGTCAATCCCATAGCTTCGGCGATCGCCGTCATCGTCGACGCCGTGCCCATGGTCATGCAATGGCCGTAACTGCGGGCGATCCCGCCTTCGATGCCCTGCCACTCCTCCTGGGTGATCGTGCCGGCGCGGCGCTCGTCCCAGTATTTGAAGCCGTCAGTGCCGGAGCCCAGCGTCTTGCCGGCATAGTTGCCGCGAAGCATCGGGCCGGCCGGCAGGTAAATGAAGGGAATGCCCATGCTGACTGCGCCCATGACAAGGCCTGGTGTGGTCTTGTCGCAGCCACCCATCAGAACGGCGCCATCGACAGGATGGCTCCGCAGCAGTTCCTCAGTCTCCATCGCCAGCATATTGCGATAGAGCATCGTGGTCGGCTTGACGAAGTTTTCGGAGAGGGAAAGAGCGGGCAGCTCCATGGGGAAGCCACCCGACTGAAGAATCCCCCGCTTCACCCATTCGGCGCGTTCACGGAAATGCATGTGGCACGGCTGGGCATCGGACCAGGTGTTGATCACAGCAATGATCGGCTTTCCCTGCCAATCCTCCGGCGCGTAACCCATCTGCATGGTCCGCGACCGGTGGCCGAACGAGCGTTGATCATCCGGCAACATCCATCGGGCGGACCGCAATTGCTCGTAGGTTTTCCTCGCGGTCACGGCTTTCTCCCACCTTTTCGCTTGCTTATTTCAGCGTTTGCACCAACTGATATTTTAGTTTGACATATATATCAATGGAAAGTTTGCGTTCTTGTGCATTAGGTCGTGCAAAGCTATGAATGGAGTCGAAAAGGACGCTTCACATGAATTCCCAGTTCGCCTCTACATTCGGCCTGACCGCGCCGGGCTTTCCGGTCGTTGCCGGCAGTACCGTCCAGCGGGTCTATGATGATCTGCGAAAGCGCATCATCACCATTCAGCTGCCGCCGGACACCACGCTGTCGCGCACCGAGCTCACCGAGACTTATGAAGTCAGCCAGACTCCCATCCGCGACGCATTGCAGCTCCTCAAGCAGGAGGGTCTGGTTCGCATTTATCCGCAGTCCCGCACTGTGGTGACCAGAATCGACGTCCTGCAGATTTACGAGGCACATTTCCTTCGCGTGGCGCTGGAAACGGAAGTTTGCCGCCGCCTCGCAACCGATCCGGATCCGGATCCGAGCGTCGTTACCCGCGCCCGGTCGATCATCAAGATGCAGGCGGCAGTCGCCGACGACGCCGATCAGATCGCGATCTTCCAGGAGCTCGACGAGCTCTTTCACCAGACATTGTTCGCAGGCGCAAAGCGCAGCAGCCTCCACCAATTGATACGCGAGCGCTCCGGCCATCTCGAGCGCATTCGTCGTCTGCATCTGCCCGAAAAGGGTAAGATCGTCAGCATTCTCGATGGGCACCACGCCATCATCGATGCGATTGCCGCGCGCAACGAACAGGGTGCAGTCGATGCGATCCGCGAGCATCTCAGCCGCACCGTGGCAAAAGTGGAAGACCTGCGGAAGGAGTTCCCGGACTACTTCGTCTGATCTGCCGCGCCGCGGGTTTTGCCGGATCAATTGACCGGCGTCAGTAGCGGCCTGCCTGCGAAGAAGGCGGCAAGGTTGTCGACCGTCAATTGCGCCATCCTGTCGCGCGTTTCCTCGGTACCGCTGGCATGGTGGGGATAGAGCACAACGTTGTCGAGCGCTGCGAAGCGCGGATCGGGATTGGGTTCGTTGAGGTAGACATCGATGCCGGCCGAGGCGATCCGCCTTTCCTGCAAGGCCTTGATCAAGGCCGGCTCGTCGACCACGGTGCCGCGGGCAATGTTGATGAAGCTGCCCGTCGGTCCGAGCGCATTCAGCACGTCCGCCGAAATCAACCCTTCGGTCGAGGGCCCGCCAGGGGTCGCGACGATCAGGATATCGGCCCAGTCCGCAAGTTTTGCCGGCGTGTCGAAATAGGCAAAATCGTTGCCGTCTTTCTTCGTCCTTCCATAATAGCCGACCGTCAGCCCGACAGCTTCGCATCGCTTGGCAATCGCCATCCCTATGCGGCCGAGGCCGACGATCCCGGCCTTCTTGCCAGACGTCGATGTCGTCAGCGGCATCATGCCCTTCTGCCCCCAATCGCCGGAGCGCACATAGCGATCGCCTTCCGGCAGGCGCCGGCGTGCCGCCAGCATTAGAAGCAGTGCCATGTCGGCAACGTCGTCGCACAGCACCTCGGATGTGTTGGTGAGTTTGATGCCGCGCCGTGTCATCGCCTCGACGTCCATCTGGTCGTAGCCGGCCGAGGAACAGGCGGCGAGCTTTAATGCCGGCAATTTCGAAAGCAGGGCTTCGTCGATCGTCACATGGCCGTTGCAGACCAGCGCGGAAGCGATCGGGCCGGCTTGCCGCAAGAGAGCATCCCGCTTTTCGCCTTTGGCGAGATCCAGCCGGTGCAGCGTGTAGGTCTCCTCCAGCATCGCCATCTGACGGGGCCGGAGCGGATAGGCGACGATGACATCAGGCTTCATGCGGAAACGAGTCCTTCCTGTAGTTGGCGGGCGGCGCGTCGGGTGGCCTGGATCTCCGGATCGGGATCGAGGCTCGCGGCAAGAAGTGCCTGCGTGTAGGGGTGGGAGGGCGCGGTGAAGATCTGTTCGACCGGCCCCTCCTCGACAATCTCGCCGGCCTTCATGACGATGACACGATCGGCGAAATCGCGAACCACCGGCAGGTCGTGTGCGATGAAGAGGTAGGACAGGCCGAATTCGCGACGCAGGCCCTCAAGCAAGGCGATTACCTGCGCCTGGATCGACACGTCGAGCGCCGAAACCGCCTCGTCGCAGATGATCAGTTTCGGCTCCATCGCCAGCGCCCGGGCAATCGCGATGCGCTGGCGCTGGCCGCCGGAAAACTGATGTGGATACCGGTCGGCCATATCCGGTTTCAGGCCAACCTTGACCAGCAGCTCGGCCACTCTCTCCTTCCATCTCGCCTTCGGCAGGATATCCGGGTGAATGACCCAGGCCTCGGAAATCAACCGGAACACGCTCATCCGCGGGTTCAGTGACTGGGTCGGGTCCTGAAAGACCATCTGCAAATCGCGACGCAGCCCGAATATTTCTCTTGGGGTCATCGCAAGCAGATCGTTGCCGCGATAGAGAACCTGGCCCTCCTGCGGATCATCGAGGCGAACGATTGCCCGGGCAAGGGTCGACTTGCCGGAACCGCTCTCGCCGACAACGGCAACCGTCTCGCCGGGCATGATGACGAAGTCCACGCCCTTCAGCGCCTGGAATGCGCCGAAACTCTTTTTCAGGCCGATGGCGCGCAGCAACGGTTCGCCCTGCCGGTCACGCTCTTGCGCCATCGCACCCTTCCCCGGCGCGGCAGCTATCAGCTTCTTCGTATAGGCGTTCTGCGGGTTGCGATAGACTTCGGCCGCATTGCCGGTTTCGACCACGCAGCCGGAATTCATCACCACGACCCGGTCGGCGATCTCGGCAACGACGCCCAAATCGTGGGTGATCAGCAACAGGCCCATGCCGGTTTCCTGCTGCAACTCCTGCAGAAGTTCGAGCACCTGCGCCTGCACCGTCACATCAAGCGCGGTGGTGGGTTCATCCGCGATCAAGATATCGGGCTTGCAGGCGATCGCCATGGCGATCATCAGGCGTTGTCGCTGGCCGCCGGAGAACTGGAATGGATATTTTCGCATCGCCGCCTGCGGATCGGTTATGCCGACGCGCCCGATCAATTCGAGTGCCCTCGCGCCGGCGCGCTCCGCCGACTGGCCATGCGTCGTCATCATCTCGGTGATTTGCCAGCCGACCGGATAGACCGGATTGAGGTGGGCGAGCGGGTCCTGAAAGATCATGGCGATCTTGGCGCCGTTGATCGAGCGCCGCTCCTCGGGCGTCATTTTCAGCATGTCGCGGCCGTTGAGGAGAATGGTGCCGCTGGTGATCTTGCCGGGCGGCATGTCGATCAGGTTCATGATCGCCGAGGCCGATACGGATTTGCCCGAACCGCTTTCCCCAAGGATCGCCAGCGTCTCGCCGCGATCGAGATGCCAGCTGACATCCTGCACCGCCTTGACGGTCCCGCTGGCGGTGTGGAACTCGACCGAGAGGTCACGCACTTCCAAAAGATGTTCAGCCATTTTTCCTGCCCCTCATTTCAAGGCGCCAGCGTTGTGTCGGATCGAGCGCGATGCGCAGCCAATTCGACAGAAGGTTCAGCGACAGCGTCGTCAGAATGATTGCAAGGCCCGGCCAGAAGGAAAGCCACCAGGCATTGGTGAGATAGGGTCGTCCTTGAGCAACCATGAGACCCCAGGTGATCTCCGGCGCCTGAATGCCGATCCCAAGGAACGACAGGGAGGATTCCGCCAGCATGACGAAGGCGAAATCGAGCGTCGCGATGGTCACCAGCGTGGGGAAGATCACCGGCAGGATGTGATGGAAGACAATCCGCCAATACGATGCTCCCATCACCTTCGCCGCCTGCACGAACATCCGCTCGCGCACTTCCAGCACTTCGGCGCGCGTGGTGCGCAGATAGATGGGAATGCGGGTGATCGCCAGGACGAGGACGATATTGGTGACCGAGGGCTCGAGCATGTAGAGCACGATCACCGCCAGAAGCAGCGACGGAAAGGACATGATGACGTCGCCGAGGCGCATGATCCATTGAGCCGCGGAGGAGCGGCTGTAACCTGCGACCAGACCGAGCGCCGTCCCGACGACGGATGATGCAAGCACGGCTGCCGCGGCAACCAGGATGGTGTTTTGCGCCGCCACGATAACGCGGGCAAGAAGCGGCCTGCCCAGCGCATCGGCGCCGAGGACATAAAGCATTCCGCGGGTGATATCGAACGGCGGCGCGTTGCGGCCCCGCAGGTTCTGCTTGGTGGCGATGGCTTCCAGCAGGAGCGGGCCAAACAGCGCACAGAGCAGAACGATCAAGAGGAACAGAGCCGCGAAGAAAGCGAGCTTGTCCGCCCACAGCATCGTCAGCCAGCGCCCGATCGGGCCGCTTGGTTTTTTCTCGGCGAGGATTTGTGTGTCGGCCATCGTCATCGCTCAATACCGGATGCGCGGATCGAGCAGCGCATAGGCGATGTCGATCAACAGGTTCATGATGAAGATCGCCAGTGCCGAGACCATGATGACGGCCAACACGACGGCGAAATCGCGAAGCAGGATGGAATCGATCATTAGCTTGCCGATTCCAGGAAAGCCAAACACCGTCTCGACGACGACGGCACCGTTCAAGATGGCGGCCGCCTGGTCGCCGATGACTGTGATCACCGGCAGCATGGCGTTGCGCAGTCCGTGAATGAAGATGATTGAGTTCGAGCGGACCCCCTTGGCGCGGGCCGTCTTCACATAGGCGGAAGACAGAACACTGATCATCGAGCCTCGGACCACCTGCAGGATCAGGCCGAAAGGCCGGATGAACAGCACGCTGACCGGCAGGACCCAGTGCCAGAAAGTTCCCGTTCCCGATGTCGGCAGGACATGCAGTTTAACGGCGAAAATGACGATTGCCACGATGGCCAGCCAGAAATCCGGCGCCGCAGCGCCGATCAGCGAGAAGAAGGTGGCGAGACGGTCGAAGACGCCGCCGACGCGAAACGCCGCAAGCGAACCGATGACGATCGCGGCGATCGTGACCAGCACCATGGTGATGGCAGCCAGCCAGAAGGTCCAGACGAAGGCCTCCAGCACGACATCCATGGCCGGACGGGCCTGCCGCAGTGACTGACCGAAATTGCCCTGGGCAAGATCCGAGACATAACGGCCGAACTGGATGATCAACGGATCGTTGAAACCGTTCATCTCACGGAATTGCTGGCGCATTTCGGTGGTCGCATCGATCGGCAGATAGAGGTCGGTCGGATCGCCCGTCAGCCGGGACAGGAAGAACACGATGACGATAAGCACCACGAGCGATACGCCACTGGCGATCGCGCGTTTGCCGATGAAACTCTTCATGCCACTCCTCCCGAGTGAACCCCATGGGGTCGTGATGTCCGGTTTTTCGTCTTCGTTTGTGCTGCCTGTGATACCCCTCCGGCAACAGGCACGGCTCGACGACCAGTCGCCGTAACTGAAATATTAGTGCATCTAGAATTTTTGTGAACCCCAAAAATGATCGGGGCTTATCGCGGCGGCTTGCGTCGCCATGTCATGCCGCGGGTTCCAATAATGGCTGCGCCGAAGATCACAGCCGCGCCGATCCACGTCTGTACGGCTGGAACTTCCGCGAAAAATGAGAAGGCCATAAGGGCCACGACGGGCAGTCGGAGAAAGTCGAGCGGTGCCAGAACGCTTGCGGTCGCCATACTGAAGGCGCGCGTGATCAGCGTCATGTTGAGTGCGCCGAGTGCCCCTTGGAGGGCAAGCAGTCCGAGTTGGCTCCAGGTCGGCATCGACCAGACCGGCAGCATAACGATCAGGCCAAGCGGTACCGTCGCTATCAGATTCCATGCAACCAGCCGGTCGGCACTATCCCTCAATGCCATCCGCCGGAGCATCAATTGGCTGGCCGCCGTCAAGACCGCTCCTGCCAGCGCAAAAAGCAGCCATTGGTCGAAACCGGACGCTCCAGGGCGAATGATGATCATGACGCCGATAAAACCTGCGACAATGCCGGCCACGCTGGAGATGCCGACATGTTCCTTCAACACCAGCCACGCACCGAGAACGAGAAACATGGGCATGGTGAAATTGATCGCCGTGGCATCGGCGAGTGGCGCGTGGGCAAAGGCGACGAACAAAGCAACCAGTGAGGCAAGCTTCAGACCCGCACGCACGACATGCAGAACACGATAGGGAGAGGATTTCAGGTCGACCCGCGACACGATCCAGGGCGTGACGACAAGAAGCCCGAAAAACGACCGGAAAAAGCCGATCATCAATGGATGCACCTCGCCGGGCAGCAAACGCACAATGACTGCGTCGAAACTATTTAAAATGGAGGCAGCCACCATCAAGCAGACGGCAAGGCCTGTGCGACCAGGCTGCATCACGCTTCTCCTGACCAAACCAAGGTGAACCCCGCTATATCGGCCATTCGATACAGCTGCGCGTTGAACCGGCAATCCATTGGAAATAAAGCCTTCCTGGCGTGTCTGCTAATCTCCGGTCTCCCAACGGTTTGCCGCGGCTGAGACCGCTCGTTCTTGCCAGGGGCCGGCAGCATCCATTATCTCCGGCGCGGATTAACGGCTTTATCTCAATCCATCGGCCGCCGTCCACACTGACAGAGCGCACTGCTGACGGGGCCGCCCTCGCCCCCGCTAGTGGATCACTCCGTTCGTTTTCGCCCGGTTCGAGAACTGGTGGACGAGCATGATGCCCTGCTCAAGGAGTAACTCGGCTGCCTGCAGATCGCGCGGCGTGAGATCGCCGGATAGACCGCGAATCGTATTGGCGACGCAGATGGAGTTGGCGACGAAGCGGGCGTCGCCCTCCCCTTCCGCCTCCTCGGCCGTTGCTTCCAAGGCGTCGGCGACGGTGTCGAGCAGGCTCGAGCGTTCGACGAGCGTCATGTCGTTCAGGGTTTTGGAAATGCCGTTCATGATTGTCTCCTCGCGTGTGCTCAAGGCGGATCGCAGCTCCGTTTTCTCGATTTCAGTGACGTGGCGGTGACTGTCAGATAGGATGGTTGTTTTCAGAAGCAACTCATGGCTGCCGCGCACCTCACGCATGAGTGAAGCGAGATCGGACGGCTCAATCAATAATTTCGGGCCGATCATTCAAGATGCGTCAGTAGGTCGGCAAGCATCGGTCGCTGCCCTTTCAACAGCTTTATGGCTGCGTCGCGCGGGGAAAACCACCCGGCGCGATCGACCTCCGGAAAGCTCTTTACCCGGCCTGACCGTGGTGGCCATTCCATTTCAAACTCGGAACTCTGTATCGCATTCACGTCCAGTACCGGATCGGCTTCGATCGACCACGCGACAACCATCTTTCCGCCAGGTTGTCGGTATTCGCCCAACGGTGTGAACCTGCCATCGACTGCTACACCCAACTCTTCGGCAGTTTCCCTTATTGCCGCCGCGAGCTCATCTTCTCCAGGTTCGATCAACCCCTTCGGGATCGACCACGCAGCCTCGTCTTTCCTAGCCCAGAAAGGACCGCCCGGATGGACGAGAAGCACTTCGATGTCCCTGGAAACACGCCGGTATAGCAGAAGTCCGGCGCTGCGGATTGCCATCGCCTTGTGCCCTCCTTGTGTCGATCACGAGGCCAGGCATTCCTCACAGATGCCGCAGCCGTCATCGTCCATCCACTGACGCCGGCGCTTGCAGCAAAGGCAAGCAGCACTGTCGGGTTGTTCCTTCAAGTCTTCCGGAGGAATGATCTCGATCGTCGTGTCGAATAGAGTGTCGGCCACAAGCTCCGCCATCTCGTTGCTCCATTAGTCTGTTCTAAATAAGATAGGAACGGCGATCGATACCGGCAAGCTCTCGACGACGTCAGGCGGTGCAATGAAAGGGTCAACTTCGACGCCGGTCGGAGCGGCAAATGCCATGCCGAACCACATTCGGCGATCTCAGCATCGAACGCTGGGCCTTCTTGCGACACGTGATATAGTTAAATTTCGGTCGTCCACCTGGACGATGCGACAAAGGAATTATTCCATGGGAGACCAGAAACGCCCGCTGCAACCAGGAGAAACTGCCCCAGCCTTCGCACTCGCCACGGCCAACTTCGACGGAACCGTCTCTTTCGCCGACTTGAGCGGTCGCCCGTTCGTAATCGGGTTCTTTCGCGGGCTGCACTGCCCGTTCTGCCGGCGCCAGCTCGAACAGCTTGCCGGCGTACAGCCGACCCTGCGCGCTGCCGGGGTGGAGACCGTGGCCGTTATCAACACGCCGGTGGAACGTGCCCGGCTGTATTTCCGCCACCGGCCGACGCCAATAACGCTTCTGTGTGACCCGGACTGCCGCACGCATCGAGCCTACGGTGTGCCGCATGGCGAGTTCCTGCCCGAAGGGAGCTGCGAGCAGCCCGAATGGCCCTATGGCGCAACGATGGCGCAGTTCCTGGCGGCACGCATCAACCCCACGGGCGAGCTGCCGGAACCGCTGCACCCGATGGAAGCCAACACGATACTCAACGCCAAGGACGGCTTCGAGCTCGACGAAGCCGACAATGCGATCTTCGCGAACCACGCTACCCAGCTCGTCGGGCACTTCCTGGTCAATGCGAATGGCACCATCGGCTGGAGCCAAATCGAGGCGCTCGACGGACCGAACAGTCTCTCGATCTTCCCGACCGCGGCGGAGATCATCGCCGCCGCTGGTAGCCTTGGACGCTGACCTGCCGCGAACCGTCGGCATGTTGCGTTCCGCCGGTCCGGAAAAATCATCACGTTAGACGGACCTCAACCGCTTTTCGGTTTTTGCGTCGAACAGATGCAGTTTGCTAAGGTCTGGGGCAATGACGATCTGATCACCGGCGCGCAGATCAAGGCGTTCTCTTACCGTCGCAACGAGGTGATCGGCGCCAAACTTCGTGGTTATCTGGATCTCAGCACCGGTAGGCTCAACGAGGACGACCTCAGCGGCAACTGGACCGTGTCCGATTGTGAGATGTTCGGGGCGAATGCCGTAGATAAGCTGCGCGCCGCGTTCCAATGACGCCGCTTCCGGCAGCGGCAGCCTCCCTCCGCCGTCCGCGATCAACTCCAGTGGCCCCGAAGGGCTGACCTGGCCTCGAACAAGGTTCATCGCCGGCGAACCGACGAAGCCCGCCACGAAAAGGTTTGCAGGCCGGTCGTAGAGATCGAGCGGCGAGCCTATCTGCTCGACGAAGCCGTCCCGCATCACAACAATCCGATCGGCCATCGTCATGGCCTCGATCTGATCGTGGGTGACGTAAATGGTCGTTGTCTTCAGTCGCTGATGCAGCTGTTTGATTTCCGAACGCATCTGCACCCGCAGCTTTGCGTCCAGGTTCGACAATGGTTCGTCAAACAGGAAGACCTGCGGATTTCTGACGATGGCACGGCCCATCGCCACACGTTGGCGTTGGCCACCCGACAAATTTTTCGGATATCTGTCGAGCAGATGCTCGAGCCCCAGAATTTCAGCGGCTGCTCGAACACGCTGCCTGGTCTGTTCCTTGGGTGCTTTGGCCAGCTTCAGCGAAAAACCCATATTCGCCTCGACTGTCAGGTGGGGGTAGAGCGCATAGGACTGGAAAACCATTGCGATATCGCGTTCTTTTGGCGCGACATTGTTTACGACCTTGCTGCCGATCGAAATCCGACCAGCCGAAATCTCTTCGAGGCCGGCGATCATCCGCAACAATGTCGACTTCCCGCACCCGGACGGACCGACCAGGATAACGAATTCGCCGTCTTGGATATCAATATCCACACCATGCAGAACTTCGAAGTGACCGTAGCTCTTGCGGGCATTCGCCACACTTACTGACGCCATAACTTTCTCCGGCTGAATATTGATATCCTCGGGACGCAGCCGCTCGTCTGATACGGCTGTCGATTGCTCATCGGCTTGCCGTGGCGGCTGAATAAGGCGCCAATGCCGCGTCGACCGCAGCAAGGCAGAGCTCGCGGGCCTTCGGAGCGACCCGCTTTGAGACCACGTTAGAATATAGTCGGCCGAGATATTGGCTGATCAGAGTTTCGGGAATTTCATCAGGAAGCCGGCTGAACAATTCGCCGACTGCGGCGGATGCTCGAGGATCCGGCCAGTAATAGCGAATTCGATCACTATAGCTGAAATGCCGCTGCAGTCGCTGCTCATCGGGACTGCCGCCATAGTGGCCCGCCCAGCTTGCCGGTTGCTCAACCATGATTTTTTCCATGGTCGTCACCAGTCCTGTTCGTGGCGTCTTCCCTGCAAGTAGATCAGCGATCGCATCGAGACCGTACAGCGCTTCGCGCAGCGCGAAAGTCAGCCCCGGCCCGACCTTGAGGATTGCAAAGCCGCTGTCAACGAGAGCAGACAAGGCTTCGGCCGGTTGGTAGTCGGTGGAATGTGCTTCGAAAACCAAGTCCGGCATGTCGTCCAGCGAACCAATGAGGCTCTTGGCCCGTTCGGGCTTGTAGAGCGCCACGTCCGTGTTGCCAAATTCCACGCCCGGCTGAACCACGATCCCAATGACCCGCTCCATCGCCGACGCCAAACCTGCTTCGGCAAACGACGCCCGGTGAACCGCCAGGGTTTTCATCGCCGCATCGGCTCGGGTAATTTCGATTTCTTCGAGTGCGTGCGTTGCGCCACCTGGAGGCGGCACCTCGGTTCCGATGATATAGACCGGCGGACGGCGGCCTGAACGAAGAGCGGCCTCCTCAGCGGCCTTTGCCAATCGAGTGGCCCGCGCCGCAGTCAATTCGTCATCGAGGGCCGCTGGTTCACCGGCACAGCCCATCGACGTGTCCAGGTGAATCTTTTCAAACCCTGCCTCGACATAGGCCGTCACCATAGCTGCGGCGCGCAGCATTGCCTCCTCGGCCGCCAATTTTCTCCACGGGTTGGGACCGAGGTGATCGCCTCCCAGGATGATGCATTCGGCTGGAAAATCAGTTGCTGCGGCGATGTCCTCGATGAACCGGCGAAAGTCTGCCGGCGTCATCGCCGTATAGCCGCCCTCCTGATTGACCTGATTGCAGGTGGCTTCGATGAGAACCGCCCGGTGCTCCATGCCGGCACGCCGAAGGGCTGCCTCAATGACCAGCGGATGAGCCGAGCAGACCGAAGTGACGCCGTGTGGAAAAGGCAAGTTTCGGACACCGAAAAACTTTCGCAACGCGATCTGCCGGTTCTCTTCGATCGACGTCATGCGAGCGTCACGACCTTCGTCAGGTGACGGGGAGAGACCGTGTCGATTTGCCGAGCCTGCGCGGCCCGTTCGCCGAGGACCTGCAGCGCCGGAAGGACAACGAGACCCGCAAGCGACAGATCGACATCGACGGCGAGTTCCAGATCGCCTGGACCACCCACGCCGATGACGACTGCGCCTTTTTCTCTCAGTTCTCCCACCAGTTTCGTCTCCGCTTCCCTCTGGTCGGAGCTGTACAGCATGACCGCAACCGTCTTCCCGTCAACGAGGCTGATCGGCCCATGCCGGTATTCCAGCGGGTGGAAGGCCTGGGTCATGATCTGGCTCATTTCCATGAGCTTGAGCGCTCCCTCCAGGGCGACGCCGAAGAGCGGCCCGCCACCGAGAAAGACGAAGTGCGACCGGTCGGCGATAATTCCAGGAAGTGCGGCATCGAGAGCGCTTGCGAGCTGGCGGGCGGAATTCACGACAGAGGCAGGAACCTTCTGCCCGATCATCTGCAAACCGAGGAGGACCATGAGGCTCGCCGATACCGTCATGACGATCCCTTCGTCCGGATGGGTTTCGGCTGCGATCATCCGATCGCAATTTTTCGCCAGAGAGCTTTTCGGTTCGACGGTTATCGCCGTCACGAAGGCGCCGGCGGCGCGGCTTGCCTTTGCTGCGGCGACTGTCTCTGTCGTCTCGCCGCTCCGGGAAAGTGCGACGACGTGCGTGTTGCGCCACTCCGGCCAGAAAGCCGACGGCCGGTTTTGCCATTCGGCACCGGGCACCGCGATTGCCTTGCGTCCGGCCATATTGGCATAGGCTGCCAGCGAGAGTGCAAGATTGAAGGATGTGCCGCAGCCGACGAAAACGAGCAGCTCCGCCCTATCGACAGCTGAATTCGAGCCGATCGCCTTCTCCCAGTAGGGAAATTGCTCGAAAATGACTTTTTCGGTCGTGTTCATGAAGTCTCCGATTATTTGACTGAACCAGCCAACAGGCCGCTGACGAGGTAACGGTTGAGGAAAATGACGACGAGGGCGGGGATGACGATGGCGATCGAGCCGCTCGCTGTGATGAGCCCGTAGTCGATGAAGTTCTTCGTTACGAATTCCGGAATCAGAACCGTTAGCGGCTTCGTCGCCTGCGGCGAAAAAATGAGCGGTACGAGATACTGTCCCCAGGCACCCAGAAACGTAAGGATTGCCGCTGCCGTCAGACCCGGTCCAGCCAGCGGCAGGACGATATTGAAGAAGATGTAGAGCCGACCCGCTCCGTCGAGTTGCGCCGCTTCCTCCAGTGCGATCGGAAGAGCTTCGAACACGCTCCGCAACAGCCAGAGCGACAGGGGCAGGAAGGCCGAGACATAGATCAGCGAGACGCCCAGATAGGTATCGACGAGATGCAGCTTGATCATGATCTGATAGAGCGGGATCAAGACGGCGTAGGCAGGAATGGCCAGGGTCGCGACGACAGCGACAAAAAGCGCTTTGCGGCCGGGAAACTGCAGCCTGGTGAACGCGTAAGCCCCAAGTGAGGATATCGCGACGCAAAGCAGCGTAGCGGCGATCGATGTCACCACGCTATTGAGCAATGCGGCACGGAACTGTTTGAACACCTCCACACCCCCGATCCGGGCGATATTGATGCCGAGCAGCCGCGAGTAGTGATCGAGCGTAAAGTGCTGCGGAAAGAAGTTGATCGGTCGGGTCGAAAAGTCTTCGCTGGGCGTAACCGAACTCGCGATGGTCCAGTAGATCGGCCCCAGAGACCAGATCAACAGGACGACGACACCGGTCCAAATCATCATTCGATAGGCAATAGTGGATCTCATCAGTCGAACCGTGTGTTGCGATAGACACGAAGGACGTAGACCAGCGAAATCAGCAGAGACACGAGAGTGATCACGACCGATAGCGCCATGCCATACGAGAAGCGGAGATTCTGGAAGGTTTCGAGGTAGATCTGGACGAGCACCGGCCGGGTCTCGAGGCTGGCACCCGCCAGAACCCAGGCCTCGTCGAAGAGATTGAAAGCGTTCACGGTTGCGTTCGTCATGGCGACAGCGATCGCACTGCGAACCAGCGGAAGGGTTACCCATCCAAACATCTGAACGCGCGTGGCCCCATCGATCCGCGCAGCCTCGTAGAGATGGGCAGGTATGCTCTGCATCGCGGCAAGAACGATGACGATCGTCAAAGGCATCATGCGCCAGACATGGACGACCGTTACGGCGACGATGGCGCTGGTGCGATCGTTGAACCAGACATGATTTTCGAAGGGGAGCCCGAGCGCCGAAAGAATACCGTTCAACAGACCCGCACCCGGTTGATAAATCCAAAGCCAAATGACCGAATTCACAACGCCGGGCAGCGCCCAGGGCAAGATCACCGCTGCGAGAACCCACTGCCGCCCGACCTTGATCTGATTGATGAGAGCGGCGGCAAGAACGCCGAACACCGTTTCGGCGGTGACGGCCAGAACAACGTACATGAGCGTGTTGCTCCAGGTCGTCGCGAGTTGGCCATCCGACAGCATTCGGCTGTAGTTTTCCAGGCCGATGAATGGCGTGCCGGCCTGCATGGGGTTGACCCTGTGCAGGCTGTCCCAGACGGTTCTTCCCATCGGGTAGAAGACCAAAGCTGCCATCGTGAGAACGATGGGCGACACCAGCAGCAAGCCGAGTGTGGTGTCGGCGTTGAAGCCGACCCCACGTTTGCTCGTGGCCTCTTCGGACGCCAAAGCTGTCATTGCGCCATTGCCTGCTTGGCGGCGGAAGCGATGGCCTCCATCGCCTGGTCGACGCTCATCTGTCCCTTGGCAGCGCTATTGATCGCTGTGTTCACGCCGCTGGAAAATTGCGGGTACCAAGGCGGCGTGCCTTGCGGGAACAGCGGCTCAACCGTCTTCGATTGCGCCACGAGAGCGTCGCCGCTGTTCAGCTTTCCGGACTCGTTGAGTTCGGAAAGCGCCGACGTGCGTGTCGGCAGGAAGCCGTTCACGGCATTCTTCTTCTGGAAGTCCTTGCTGGTAAACCATTTGACGAAGGCAATCGCCGCCTCCTTGTTGGGAGAGACGTTTGGAATAGCCAGCGCTTCCGGAAGGCCGAAACTGCGCGTTTCGCCGCTTGCCGTCGGCACGAGGATCGCCTCTACCTGGCCGGCGACTTTCGACTGCTTGGGATCGTTCATCTGGCCAAGACGACCAGGCTCGCCGGAGATCATGATGCTGGTGATGCCCTGCGCGAACATGCTCTCATTGATTTGGCTGTCCTTCAGGCCGGTAGACGCCGGATCGACCAGCCCTTCCTTGAGGAGCATCAACTCGAAAGCAAGCGCCTTGTAACCAGCCGAATCCGGCGAGGTGAAGAGCGGATTGAAGTCCTTGTCGAAGAGTTCGCCACCGAAGGCCTTGGTCAGCAGATACCAGCTCGTTGACGCGCCTTCGGTCGCTGAAACCGGCAGGCCGACCGGATACTCGACAATACCCTTTTCCTTGATCTTCTTAGCTGCAGCGACCAGGGCGTCCAATGTTTTCGGCATCTCGGTGATGCCTGCATCCGCGAAATGCTTCTTGTTGACGAGCATCACCCGGAAGTCGTTGGTGTAGGGAATTCCCAATAATTTGCCGTCAACCGTGAAGATCTTGGCAACGCCGATATCTTTCAACGTGTCGGCGTCGATCACGTCGTTGAGCGGCATATACCAGCCGGCCGCGCTGAACTGACCGGTCCAGGACCAATCGAATTCGGTCACATCCGCTGGCGCTGTACCGGCAACCAAGGCTGTCACTAGCTTCGGGCGGATGTCGTCCCACGACAGGGTCTGCAGGTCGACGTGGATGCCGGTTTCGGCCTCGAAGTCAGAGGCGATGTTCGGTCCCTGCGGCGATGGCATGAGCACCGTGATCGACTGACCGGCAAGCGGCTTGGCGTCCTGGCCCAGAGCGGGTGCGGCGATTGCCAAGGCCGCCGATGCAAGTAGAGGCAAGATCAATTTATGCATGTTCCCATCCTTCATTATTCTTGAGCTCAATTCACTGGGATGCGCAGTCACCGCCTTCGGCCGTGGCCACGATTTGCCCGAACCAGCCTTCGTCTAAGGGCCAGTCGAGAAGCTGGGCGGCAGCCAGGAGCGCGCCGCCAATGGGGGGAAGTTTCGGCAAAGCCGGGGGCCTGCCAATTCGCCGTTCAAGCGCCTGCAAAAGAAGCCGGCTCGAAAAGGTACCGCCGGCATAGGTCCAGTCGGCATCCGGATCACAATGGCCGGCAATTGCCTGATGATGCTTCGCGAGTTCATCGGCGGCCTGCTCGATCAATCCGACCGCTCCTTTATCGCCGCCAAGTGCGATCTGATCGACGAGGGTCGAAATTGCTGCAATGTCCGCCCGTTCATTCGCCAGGGAGCTGGCCCAATCGCCGAGCCCGTTCATGGGATTGCTCGGATCGATGCCAAGGCGGTCAAACAGGGCCGTTGCGAGAGCTGTTGCCGGAGCACGCCCGTCCAAGCTTTGGCTGACGAGGTTGAGCGCCCTCTGCCCGATCCAATGGCTGCTGCCCTCGTCACCGATGAGATCTCCCCAGCCGCCGGTGCGGGCCGACTGGCCTTTGGAATTACGCGCCCATGCCATTGATCCCGTGCCGGAAAGAATGAGGATACCCGGCTCGCCCGCAAAAGCACCGAGGTGCGCCGCGTCGACGTCGTTGAGGACGCGGCGGTGGACGTTCGGGAACAGGCGCTCGATCGCATCTCGTTGTAGAACCGACAGGCGCTCAACCTCCCCGTAGGCGGGCAGTGCTGCGGCGACGGCCGCCAGATTTCCTTCATCGAGAAAGGGAAGGAGATGCTGCTCCAGCTCCTGGAGCCAATTCGGATTGTCCATGGGATTGACGCCATGGCCGCGGGAACGCCGTAATATCCGGCCACGCTTGTCCGCGAGGGCAACCAGCACCTTGCTTCCGCCACCGTCGATGCCGAGGATCAGCTCGTTGCTCACTCTCTCGCCCTCAGATCGGCGATCGTTGCGTCGACGCCGAAGTTGACAAGCTCGTCACGCCAATGCCGCGAAAGCCCGGAATCGGTAATGACTTTCGCGGTGTCCAGCGGCGCGACCTTGTAGGTCGCCGTGGTTCCGAATTTCGAGGAATCGGCCAGGACGAAACGATTGGCCGACCGAGCCAACATGCGCCGGTTGAGGCTCGCTTCCGCACTGTCCACGCTGTAGATCGAGCCGTCAGAACTAATGGCGCTGGCGCCAAGAAAGAGCTGGTCGAACCATAAAGTTTCCAGCATTGCCTCCGCCTGAGGTCCGACAAGCGACGCATTCTCGCTGCGGAGCTGACCGCCGAGAAGCACCACTTCCAAATTCGGAATATTCAGGAATTCCTGCGCTACCGTCAGGCCGTTGGTGAATATCCTGAGCGGCATGGGGTTGATGCGAACGAGGCGCGCAAGCTGCAGGACGGTGGTTCCCGCGTCGAGAAAGATCGCCGTACGCGGATGAAGCAGGTCGTAGGCGGCGGTGGCAATCGCCCGCTTCGCCGATAAATGGCGCTTTTCCCGCTCCTGAAATGCAACCTCAACCGACGATCCTTCGGCAATGCGCGCTCCACCATGCACGCGATCAATGGCGCCCTCCTGCTCAAGGATCTGCAGGTCTCTACGAACGGTGGCAAGCGATGCTCCGATCGCATCGGCAAGCGCCTGAATGGTCGAAAAGCCGTTCGCGTAGAGGTGGCTGCGAATGGCATCCAGTCGATCGACCTTCACTCCAACTGCCTGGCTCAACGAAAACCTCCCTCACGGCCGATCCCAATTTCGATCATGCTTTCATTTCAAATGATCAATGTCAATCAATTTCCTGACGTTTTTTGATTTATTGGAGGGCGCTGGAATGAAAAAAACGCGCCGTGAATTCACGACGCGTTTAAACGAATGAACTGCCATGCGCTTGTGGCTGGCTTATCCGCGGGATCTCACTGATATCTCGGCAACAAATCGCCGTGTGCGACGATCAGGTCGTCGACAAGGTTCCAGATTTGGTCTGGCGACAATTCCGCAGACGTATGCGGATCGAGCAGAGCGGCCTGGTAGATGCGCTCGCGGTTTTTTGTAAGAGCCGCCTCGACCGTCAACTGCTGAACGGAAACGCTCAAGTTCATGACGGCGGCAAGCTGAGAGGGGATCCGACCGACCCGGACCGGCTGAATTCCGTTTCTGTCGACATGGCAAGGCACTTCCACGATGCATTCATCGGGCAGATTCTCGATCAGGCCGTTGTTTGGGACATTACCGTATATCAGCGCCGGGCTGCCAGTGACCGCGGCATGAATGATGCCGGCCGCATATTCATTGCTGCGGCACACCTCGATCGGCTTGTCCCCTTCCAGTTCCTTGCGCAGGGCATGCCATTCTTTGATCTGCACCTCGCAGCGCCGGATGTATTCGTCCAACGGGATATTGAGCTGATCGATCAGATCCCCTCGTCCCTCCTTGATGTACCAGGAGGTATACTCGGAGAAATGCTCGCTGGATTCGGTGACGAAGTGGCCGAGGCGTTTGAGCACATCGAACCGCACCCGATCGTCCGACGGGACGCGGCCATCGGTGGCGAGAGCGTTCAGTCTCGGATAAAGATCTTCCCGCCGTCCGTCGCTGTGAACTTTCTCATATTTCAGGAAGAAGGCGACGTGATTGATCCCGGCCGAAATATAGTTCACGTCGGCAATGTCCTCGCCGAGGCATTGCGCGAGATGCCCGGCTGTGTGCTGCACGCTATGACACAAGCCGACGGTGCGGATTTCCGGGGCCAGCTCCTTGATCGCCCAGCAGTTGATGGCCATCGGGTTGACGTACTGCATCAGAAGAGCCTGCGGGCAGACCTCCTGCATGTCTCGGCAGATCGCCTCAAGGACTGGTATCGTCCGCAAACCGCGGAAAATGCCGCCGATGCCAAGGGTGTCGGCGATCGTCTGACGCAAGCCATATTTTTTCGGAATGTCGAAGTCCGTGACGGTAGCCGGCTTGTAGCCACCGACCTGCATCATGAGGATGACGAAATCCGACCCCCGCAGCGCTTCCCGCCGGTCGAGCGTGGCGTCGATCCTGACACTTGAAAGCTTAAGCGACTCGCAGATCCGGCGAGCGACGATCTCTGACGTCTTCAGTCGCTCGGGATCGATATCGAAGAGGCTGATGACGTAGTCGCCGCCTCTCTGCGAGGACAGGACGTCTCCCAGAATGTTCTGTGCAAAAACGGTGCTACCAGCGCCTACCAGGCAAATCTTCGGCATTGCAATCTCCCCATGGGTTGTGATTGCTTGTTGCTCCTTCTAGATCAGAATTTCTTCCTGAAATCGGCCTATTAATTCCGGGATTCGAGTCTACAGATGAAATATACCCAAAGCCGCGGCGAATGGATTGGATCCCGAGGGCAGTTCTTGATCGAGCGTCACATCGCTGATGCGATGGCGGCACCGCATTGGCACGACCACGTTGAATTAAACCTGCTCATGGAAGGCCGGATGACCTACCTTTTTAATGGAAGGCAGGAACAGGTTGAGGCCGGCCGCCTGGTTTTATTCTGGGCCGCAATTCCTCATCAGACGATCGCTGTTGCCGAAAACGCGCCGCTCGTATGCCTCTATCTTCCCCTTATCGATTTCCTGGGTCTGCCGGTGGACAGAAAGGCCAGGCAGTCGATCATGCAGGGGAGATTTCTGGCGCAGGCAAATCAGGAAACGATGGATGCGTTGACACTCCCACGATGGGAAAAGGAATGGCAATTCGGCAGTGCGGCAAGACGGAAATTGATCGTCGAGGAGGTTCGACTGCGAATACGGCGTCTGATTCTCGACAATGCCGAAATCGACAATTCGCCAACCCATGTCTCTCCGACATCGTTGGCCGGCCAGGCAGTGCGCCACGTCGAGCTGCTGATCGACCTGATCAATACCCGATACGCAGATCCGATTAGCGTAGCCGATCTCGCGAAGCTTGCGGAAATGCATCCAAGCACCGCCAACAGCGCTTTCCGAAAGGTTTTGGGAATATCAGTCAACGAATACCTGACCCGACATCGGATTGCCCGGGCGATGCAGCTACTGACGGACACGGAGGATCCCGTCCTCCAGATCGGCTTTGACTGCGGGTTTGGTTCCAGCAGTCGCTTTTACGAGATTTTCAAGGAGCGAACGGGTACGACCCCCCGTCATTTCCGGGAAGCGGTGAACTCCAGGAACACTCCGGCGCCTTGATGCGAGATGAAACTGTCGACCTCCAAATTGTTCGCGGGATCGACAAGAACGAGTTGATGCTGGATATGCCGGCGTTAGGATCGGAGGCGGTCCGTGAAGAAAATCTCGGATTGGTGGCAAGTTCAAGCGGTGGCCGCATTCGAAAGCTGTTGGCGCAAAGCCCACTCCTCCTTCGTCAGAGTCTTGATGTCGAACTGGTCGCGCGTCCTGGCATAGGTGTGGCCGCCCATCCTGCCGACGGCATCCATTCGCTGCTGGTCGATGTGCAGGTTCGCCGGATTGACCGCATCGCTTCTGACATGGACGCCGAGCACTTCGCCCAGGATGATTTCGCGGGCGGGGCCGACCTGCAGGGTCGTGTGGCGGCGGCATTCCAGCGCTGCGGGAGCTGCGAGGATGCGAGGGCTTCTGACCATCTGTCCCGGTACCGTTACCAGTCCGGCTTCCGAGAGTTCGTCGACCTCGGGCCCGAACTTGATGGCGCAGACCTCCATCTGGTCGACAAGGGCGTCATCGCAGATATGGACCGTAAACTCGCCGGTTTCGCGGATGTTGCGGGCCGTATCCTTGAAGCGCATGTCGGAATAGTTTTCGACGCCGATGGCGACAATCGCGGGATCATGGGTCAGAACGTTGAAGAAGCTGAACGGGCCGGCGTTCGGCTTGCCATCCTTGCTCACCGTCGTCACCAGCGCGATCGGGCGGGGAATGACCGTACCGATGAGGATCTTGTAACGCTCGCGCTCGGTCAGTTTGGCGAAATCGAAATGCGTGTGTTGTTTATGATTGGTCATCTCAGGCCTCGGCAGCGACGCGGCGGGTTTCAAGCGGGGTATGGCGGCTGAGGTTCTCAAAGCCGTCCTTGGTCACGACATACATGTCGCCGATATTGCAGCCGGCCGACAGCGGTTCCAGCCACTGCGTGTGCAGCACGAAGACCATGCCCTCCTCCATCCTGTCGTAGTTATGTGAGGAGATGTTGAAGCTGTTCTGGCCACCAGCCATGCCGACCGAATGGCCGAGGTTTGGATTGTGCGGTCCGTGCGTTGCCGGATAGACGTGCATGAGCTTGCGGCCCTGCGCCTCCCAGTCGATGTCCTTCACATACTGATTGGGGATCAGGCGTGCCCCGCCGTCTTCCATCGGCGACCAGTTATAGGGCATCGTGCGTGCCTCGGGTGAGGTGAGCATGCCGCGCTCGATCATCGGTTCAAAGGCAGCATTGTTGACGTCGCGCATCAAGGCGCCGGGCTTGATGAGCTTTTCGGCCCGCTTGACGCCCTCGGTGCAGGCGGCAAGCACCTCCTCCTGACGGCTGGTGATGTCACCAATCGCGATCATGCGGGCGGTCTGGGCGGTATAGCCGCGATAGGTGACGTTGGAGATGTAGAGGTTGATGAGGTCGCCTGGGCGGACGATGTGGCCATAGGGCTTGCCGCAATGGGTGCCGAATTCGTTGATGCCGATCTGGTAGCCGTCGCCGGTTTCGCCGCCGAGTGCCATCTGCGCATAGGTGAAGGCGGCGAGGATTTCATGGTCGGTCACGCCTGATTTTGCCACATGATAGGCAGCCTGCGTGCCGATGCTGATCAGCTGGGCGGCGGCGCGGAAGATCTCGATCTCGCGCGTCGAGCGGACCTTCTGCATGCGGTCGAGAATGGCGTTGTCAGCCACGAACTTGCTCTTCGGCATCAATTCCTCGAGTGCAGACCAGAAGGTCAGCGACGTGCGGTCGCCGATCCTGCCGATCTGGGCCTTGGTGAGGCCGAGACTGGCGAGAACCTCGGCGCATTTCTCGGCAGTCTTGATGACGGAATCGCCGGGGCGGTCGGCATATTCGCGGCCGATCGGACCGATCTGCCAGATTTCGTCGACGAGCACAGGCTCGCCGCCCGGCGGAAGCAGGACGGATTGGGTGAAGAAGGACAGAAGCACCATCGCCTTGTCGGCGTCGGTCGGGATGATCAGCACGCCTTCGCGCATCCAGTCGCAAATATAGCGCAGATAGGCGTTCGAAGCGTGGAACCAGCCGACGCTGCCGGCATGGACGATCAGCGCGTCATGACCGGCTTCGATCGCCTGACGGCGAATTCGGCGAAGGCGGTCCTCGAACTCTTCGACAGCAAGCGGCAGCGGCGCGGAGAAATCGAAATCCGGCTGGAAATCGGCCAGCAGCGATCCCATCCGATAGCCGCCTGCGTTTGTCGCGTGCATGTTCATGAGTTTGTTCCTTCCAATTCAAGCATAGGTCAATGGCGGATCGTTCAGGCCGGCCGCGGCGGCGCGAGAACGCGCCGGGCAACCAGCAGTCCGACCAGCGTCACGGCGATCAGAATTCCGGAGATTGCCGCGACGCGCACATCGAGGGATTCCTCGATCAAAGCGAACATGCGCAGCGGCAAGACGGTCGTTCGGGCATCGGCGAGGAAAAGCGATACCGACACATTGTCGAGCGACTGGATGAAGACGAGGAATGCCCCGGCCAGAATGCCGGGCATCAGCAGCGGCAGGGTGACGCGCCGCAGTGTCCTGAACCAGCTCGCGCCCATCGTCGTCGATGCCTCGGCAAGCGAGGGATTGAGACCCTGGGCGACGACTGAGGCGGCGCGGTACATCAGCGGCCCGAAGACCACGACATGGCCTGATACGGTCAGCCAGAGCGACGGCTTGAAGCCGATGAAGTTGGCGACGATTAAGGCGGCAAGGCCGTAGACCAGGCTCGGCAGGACGAGCGGGGCGAGCAGCAGCGGCTCGATGGTGCCGGCGGTGCTGCGCTTCATGCGCGTCATGCCGATGGTTGCCGGAACCGCAAAGATCAGCGATCCGAGGACGGCAAGGCCGGCAATCTTCAGCGAGTTCCAGGCGGCGATATGTTCGGTCGCCGATCGCACCGGATCGAGCAGCGCCGCGTACCACCTGAGCGAAAAGCCCTGCGGCGGATATTTCAGTGTCTGCCCCGAGGTGAACGACATCGTCAGCGCAATCACGATCGGTGCGACGAGATAGATGACGCAGAGCCCGCCGAAACCGTAGACGAATGCCTTGTAGAGCATGACGGGAATGGGATTTTCGCGACGATCAGGCATGACCGACCAACCTCCTGTGACGGGACATCATGGTAAGGGCGACCAGCAGGCAGCCGGTGGACAGCAGGAGGACGACGGCGATGGCCGAGGCCAGCGGCCAGTCGAACAGCGTGCCGACTTCGCGGTAGATCAGCTGCGGAACATAGACGTTGCGCGCTCCGCCGATGACGGCCTGGGTAACGAAGGAGCTGCTGGTGCTGGCAAAGACCAGGATCCAGCCTGCCAGCAGGCCCGGCAGCATCAGCGGCAGAAGCACGGTGACAAATATGCGCCAGGGACCGGCGCCGGAAACCTGGGCGGCTTCCGTCAGTTGCACCGGCGTACGTGACAGGATCGCGATCAGCGGCAGGATGATCAGCGGCAGATCGATCTGGCACATGGCCATCACAAGGCCGAGTTCGGTAAACAGAAGGCTCGTCGGCATGCCCGTCAGGCCGAGCCCAACCAGCGCTTCGCTGATCGGCCCCTGGCGCCCGAGGATGACGATCCAGGCGAAGGTGCGCACGACATTGCTGGTCAGCATCGGAATGAGCGTCAGGAAGATCAGCACCTGCCGCAGGTTCCTGCCGCCATGCCAGTAGAGAAGCGCGATCGGCACGCCGAGCAAGGTCGTGCCGATGACGGTTTCGAGGCCGAGCCTTGCAGTATTGACGAGGACGCGGAAATTGAACGCGTCGCCGAAGAAGCGGGCATAATGTTCGAGGGTCGCTCCGCCGGGACCGGCGAAGCTGAAACCGACGAGGACGGCGAGCGGCGTTGCGAAGAACGCCACGGAAAGCAACAGCATCGGCAGGACGTATGGGAAGCCGCTCGCCTTCATCACATCACCTCAACCGGCAACCAGCGCATCGAACTGGCGAATCCAGTCGTCGCGGTTCTTGTTGATCGCGACCCAGTCCGGATAGACCATGGTCTTGATCTGGTCGCGGGTGACATAGGCTTCGATGCCGGGTGTCAGCGCCACGTCCTTGTTGGTCGGGAACATCTCGGTCGGCGGCTCCTTGAGCTGGTCCTGGGCGGCCTTGGAGATCGCGGCGTCCATGTAGGCATAGGCCGCGTCGAGATTGGCTGAGCCCTTGGTCAGGTGGATGTTGACGGGGGCTGCCGGCGAGCCGGTCTCCGGATGGACGAACTCGGCGTTGAGGCCGAGGCTCTTCAGGTGGGCGACATTGCCGGTCGAGCACATGAAGACGGCGATTTCGCCCTGCTGGAACAGCGTCATCTGATGGTTGGTGCTGTCGACCACGCCCTTCAGATGCTCCGGATGATCCTTGAACAGCTTGAAGACGGCGTCCATGTCGTTGGGGCCGGAACCGAAGATCTTGGCGATCTCGGTATAGGCCATGACGGCGGTGTTCGAGGCAAAGCCGGTCCAGGAAACCTTGCCTCTATAGGCCGGGTTCTCGAAGAGATCGCGATAACCCTTCGGCTTCGGAACGAGATCGGGATTGTAGGCGATGCCGTTGACTTCGATGGTCACGGTCGGGCCGTATTCGCCCTGGAAGGAGGGATCGAGCATTCCCCAGTTCTTGAGCTTGCTCGGATCGATCTTCTGGATGAGATCCTTCTCGATGGCGACGGCCATCTGGCCAGGCGACATCAGCAGCGTGTCATAGGGCGGGTTTCCGGGGCTCGCCATGATCTTGGCAAGCTGATCCTGCGCCATCGCCGGGGCGATGGTCAGGTCATAGCCTGCATCCTTGACCATCGGCGTCAGCACTGTGCGGTAGGCGTCTTCCCAGCTGCCCGGGAAAGTGGCGGCAACGGCTCCGCCGTTGGCAGCACATGCGGGAAATGGAAGCATGGCCGATGCGGCAACACCGGCCGCCAGGAAACCGAACCCACGACGGGTAATCTGAAAGTCCTTCATCACGTTCACCTCTGTTGAATTGTTTCTTCACTCATGATTTCCGGTTCGGCCGGAAAGGCGTGACACCTTGCGGTGTCGATCTCGGCAAATAGCTGCGTTCCCGGTTCGGGAATGAATGTGGAGGGGCCTCTGACCTCGGAGGCGCGCAGGCCCGTACCGTCTTCCAGAGCAAGGTCATGGACGAGGGAGGGGCCGAGCGGCACGGACACGGTCATGCGAACCGGCAGAGTGCTCTCGCTCGGTTGCGTCGACAGGCGAACCTCTTCCGGCCGGAAGGTGATCGTGACCTTCGAGCCGAGGGTGAAATTCAGCCGGCGCGGCAGGAGCAGGGTCCGGTCATTGGCAAGGCCGATCAGTGTGCTGGCGGCATCGAGCCGCAGCACCGTTCCATTGAGCATGTTTGCCTGGCCGATGAAGGTGTTGACGAAGAGCGTCTTCGGGCGATCATAGACGGTCATCGGCGTGTCGATCTGCTCGACATTGCCCTTGTTCATCAGCACCAGGCGGTTTGCGAGGCTCTGGGCCTCCTCCTGGTCGTGCGTGACGATCAGCGTCGTGATGCCGAGCGTCTTCTGCAGGTGCAGTAGCTCGACCTGCAGATCGAAACGCAAGGCGCGGTCGAGCGCGCCGAAGGGTTCGTCGAGCAGAAGAAGGGACGGGCGCCCGGCGATGGCGCGGGCGACGGCGACGCGCTGCTGCTGACCGCCGGAGAGTTCCCGCGGCAGGCGGTTGCCGTAATCCTTGAGCCTGACGAGAGACAGCATCTCCTCGACGCGCGCCTTGCGCTCAGCGCGAGGAAGCTTCTGGCAGGCGAGCGGATAGGCGATGTTTTCAGCGACCGTCAGATGCGGAAACAAAGCATAGTTCTGGAAAACCATGCCGACGCCGCGCGAGCGGGCCGAGACATCGGCCAAGTCCTTCTCCCCGAGCACAATCCTGCCGGTCTTCGGCTGGATCAGCCCGGCAATGGCGCGCAGCACGGTCGACTTGCCGCAGCCGCTCGGCCCGAGCAGGGCAACGATCTCGCCGGCCTCGATATCGAAGGCCACGTCGCTGATGGCATTCTGGCCACCATAGCTGTGTGTGAGGCCCTGAACGCTGAGCCGTTTGCGTTCAGCCATATTCGGTATGCCTGGCATAGGGCCTCCCTGGTTCTGGGTCGAGGTCACGGATTGCTGCGCGGTCTCCGGGACAAGACGGAGATGCGGTCCGGCGAGAAATTTTGCGTCGAGCTTGTTCATGAGAAGCGAATTGCAAGCGGCGTGCCAGTTTTGTCGTTCGCCGCTGACGGCGATACCAAGTCTATGAAAATAAATAGATATTTTTGACTTACAAACTTTCGAAAGTTTGTAATAATAATTATTCCATTTAAAATTCGAATTTACTTTTTGTATAAATTTTCGCCAGCGTCGTATATTAAATGGGCATCAGATAGAAACAGCCACGGCCCCTGAACGGGCGATCAAGCGCCGAAAAGCGCGGGGTTTGGCATCTGAAGAGGTGTTTTTGGGTCTTGTGAGCGAATGCGGCGGTCAAAAGTGATGCGGCAGGGCCGGCAAGCGTAAAAATTGTGCATCATATGTTCGAAACTTCATGCGAAAAATATTGCGAAATTCTATCAGAAATGTCGTCATCAACAAAAATCCTATTGATATCAGATAATTATTGACGCGCCACTGCAGGTGGCACGGCGATTGCATGGATGATCCCGAGAATTCACCGGTACAAAAATGAAAGGGGATCACATGATGCGCATTCATAAAATCTTGAAGGCCGGGGTTGCCGGAGCGATGGTCTCTTTGATCGCGGCCTCTGCTTATGCCGCCGGAGGTGCCGCTGAGAAGATGACGCCTGATGCCGATGTCGCCAAGCTCCCCGGCGTCGTCCTGACGCAGAAACTGGCCGACGGGCTGCCGCCCTCCATCAAGTCATCGGGCGTGCTGAAGGTCGCGACCGACCTGACGCCGCCGATCAGCTTTCATGGCGAAGACGGCAAGCTGATCGGCATCGATGCCGATATTGCTGCCGCACTCGGCGTCATCCTGGGCCTCGATGTTGAGATGACCGATGTCGGCGCAGGTGCCGCAATCGTGCCCTCCATATTGGCGAAGCGCTTCGACCTCTCGATCTCGGGCATCAACGACGATCCGGAGCTGGAAAAGCAGGTCGACGTCATCGACTATATGTATGACGCTACGACGATCATGACGATCAAGGACAATCCTCTCGCCATCAAGGGCATGGAGGATCTGTGCGGCAAGAAGGTCGCCGTTCCCGTCGGTACCTTCCAGGCGAAAATGGTCGAGGCGGCATCCGCCATATGCGCGACCCCGGTCAACATCATGTCGATCCCGAAAATGCCGGATGTGCTGCAGGCCGTCCGCACGGGGAGAGCTGACGCAACGGTCAACGGCTACGCCACCAGCGTCTACACGACCGAGCACCAGACCGGAAACGGCAAGGGCCTGCAGGCGCTGCCGGATATCCGCCTTGCCGTCGGTTATCTCGGCATGCTGACGGCCAAGGACAATCCGCAGCTGCGCGACAGCGTCGTTGCCGCCTTGCAGCAGATGGTGGACTCCGGCGCCTACGAGACCATCATGAAGAAGTGGAGCCTCGGACCGCTGGCCGTGAAGACCGTCAAGGTCAACGACGCTGCCAACATGCCTGCGGATTGACGCTGATGGCCCTGTTTCAAGCGTCACCCATATCGCTCTCCCTTGCGCCATCGGTCGGAAGACCGATGCGTTGGGGGCAGATCGCAACCGGTGCCATCGCGATTTCAGCGCTGGCCTTCTTTGCGCTCGTCGTCGGGCAGAGCCAGAGCATCCAGTGGTCCGAGATCCCCCGCTATCTGGTGGATCCTTCGATCCTGCGCGGCGTGCTGCTGACGCTTGAACTGACGGCTGGCGCCATGGTGTTCGGCATCGTGCTCGGATGCCTGCTGGCGCTGATGGCGACGAGCCAGAACCCGGTTCTCAAGGTGATCGCCGCCGGCTTCGTCTGGTGGTTTCGCGGCGTGCCGCTGATTGTCCAGATCTTCTTCTGGTTCAATATCGCCCTCTTCATCCCGCAGGTCGGGATGGGAAGCTTCACCATTTCGATCAACGATCTGGTGACACCGGCCCTGGCCGGCTTCCTCGCACTCGGACTGCACGAAGCCGCGAACATGTCGGAGATCATCCGCGGTGGCCTGGTCGCGGTCGATCGCGGCCAGCGCGAGGCGGCCACGGCGCTCGGGCTGAAAAAGACACAGACTTTTCTCACCGTCATCATGCCCCAGGCCACGCGTATCATCGTGCCGCCGACCGGGAACCAGGCCATCGGCATGCTCAAGGCCACTGCCATCGTCTCGGTCATCGGCATGCAGGATCTGCTGACGCAGGCCCAGGCGATCTACGCCCGGAACTTCCTGGTCATCGAACTGCTGTTCGTCGCCTCGATCTGGTACCTCGCCATCACGAGCGTGGCATCCATAGGCCAGCACTATCTCGAAAAGCGTCTCGTTCCGACAGGCCGGACAGCAGAGAAGCCTCGCTCCCGGAGGGGCGTGATCGCGGATCGATCGTCGTGAATTGAGATCAACAACGAAGGGGTCGCCAGTGCAGCGCGCCCCGTCAGGAAACAGCAGAGGAGCATGACATGAAATTGGGAATCGACAGCATAAAGCTGCCTGAGGCGAAGAAGCGGGGGCCGCTGGCAAGCCTTGATCACGTCAAGGAACTTGGGCTCGCAGGCATCTTCTTCAGTACGGCGCTGGACATGAGCCCCGACCTCGACAGCGGCCTGCTGCGCGACATCAGGGCGAAGGCCGACGACCTTGGCCTCTATCTCGAAAGCGGCATCGGCAAGATCAATCCCTATTGCAGCGCCGAGGAACCGGTACTCCGGGCCGCCGGCGGCGGCGATATCATTGCCGGTTTCACGCGCATGATCGAGGCAAGTGCCGCGATCGGCTGCCATGAGCTTTGGGTTGCACCGGGCAATTTCAAGGGCGAATATCGCGGCCGGCTGGCCAATGACCGCTTCCGCACCGACGTGACCTGGGAAGAGCAGTTGCTCGGAATTGAAAACGTCCTCCGCAAGCTGGCGCCCGTCGCACGTGCCAATGGCGCGCACATGAACATCGAAACCCATGACGAGATCACGTCCTTCGAGATCCTGCGATTGATCGAGAAGGTCGGCGCCGATTGCGTCGGCGTCGTCTTCGACACGGCAAACGGACTGCAGCGGGGCGAGCATCCGGTCTTCGCCGCCAAGCGCCTGGCTCCTCATATCCGACAGACCCATATCAAGGATGCCTATGTCGGCCGCGCTCCGGGTGGTCTCGATTTCCAGACCAGACCCGTTGGCGGCGGCATTGTCGATTTCGCCGCGATCCTTCCCATTCTCAGCGACGCCAGCGCCGCGCTGAACCTGTCGCTGGAGGTTGCCCAGTCTGTCGCCGACAAGCCTCGCAAGGCCAATCCACGCCAGTGCATCGAGATCGACGATCCGGTCTGGCGAGCTGGCCACCCGGACCTGACGGCGGATGAGCTTGCGGCCTACATGGCGATGGTGGATGCCTATGAAAAGCGGGTCGCCTCCGGAGCGGTTCTCGACTGGGAAGCCTACGAGAGCAGCCGCTACGGCTACCCGACCTATGAGGTGCAATCCTACGGTTTCGACGAGGCGATTGGTTTCATCAAGCAGTCGGCCCGCCACATCGAGGCTATTTGCGCCGAAAAGGGTATTACCTTGTCCCCGCCGGCAAAAGAACAAAAGGCAGCCTAGCCTTTGAAGATAGCGCGGGCGGAGATTTTTGTCGGCGCCTTCAATTGGGATTTCTATCAAAATGCAGTGGTTGCGCAGAAACATTCTTATAGAAATAATTACAACGAACAGATATTCGGTGCACGAGTAACTGGACGCAAAACATACCGAGGCTTGAAGTGGTGAAGGCAATAAGGAAGACGCGCCGTCAAAGCGTCAAGGCGCCACCCGCGTCCATTGGGGCGGTCGATAGCGCCGACAACAACGACGACGTCTCCGAGCGCATTCGCGCCACGCTGGCGGCAGCTATCGGTGAAGGCGCCTTAAAGCCGGGCACGAAAATCCTGGAGGAGGCGATCGCGGAGCATTTTGGGGTTAGCCGCACGGTCGTACGCGGCGCGCTCGGTGTTCTCGAAAGTGATCACCTCCTGGAGCGAAAGAGAAACCGCGGCACTTTTGTTGCCGAACCCAGCATTGCCCAGGCCAAGAACCTGTTCGAAGCCCGCCGAAAACTTGAAGGACTTCTGCTGGAACTCGTTATTGCACGGGCAACGGCCGAACAACTCGATGCCCTGCAAAAACTGACCGACGAAGAAGAGCACATCCATCATCATGGTGATGAGAAATCCAAGACGGTTCTGTCTGGCAAATTTCATATCGTACTCGCCGAAACCGCCGGAAATCCTGTCTTGACGGAAATGCTGTCGAAGATCGTCGCTCGCCTGTCCCTCGTCATGTCCCTGTACGAAGAAGAGCGTAAGGACGATTGCGGCGCAGACCACCACCGAATGATCGTGGCTGCGCTGAAGGCCAAGGACCTGGCGAAGGCTCAGCAACTAATGGACCATCACCTGGCCGATATCGAGGGCCGAGTGCGGCTCACCGAAGGACACGGTGATCGGCATACGTTCCTGGCTGTCCTGGAGAACTTCTCGTAGTTTCGAACGTCGCTCTCCGAATAAGATATGGCCATCAATGTTCGCTTTGATGGGAATCAAACCGACGAGATGGAGATCTTTCTTGTGACCCCGGCCCTAGCGGAGTTGCAATTGACGTTTGGCCGGTGCGACCCGCCGTATGGCAAATGACGGCTCTATTGCAGCGTGCCGCTGATCACCATTTTTGACACGAATGCGGAAAGAAGCTGGCTATCGAAATGGCCCGGCGAATTCATCATCATGTTGATCGCCTCTGCTTGTGAGAAGGCGCGCTTATACGGCCTGATGGTGGTCAGCGCTTCGTAAACGTCACAAATCGCCGCAAGCCGGGCGACGTAAGGGATCTTCTTTCCGGCGAGGCGACCAGGATAGCCGGAGCCATCGAACTTTTCGTGGTGGTAGCGACAGATGTCGAGCACCGGCTTCGGGACATGGGCGACATGGGAAACCAACTCATATCCCCGCTGAGGGTGCCCGCGCACAAGATCCATTTCCTCGGCCGTCAGCTTACCGGGTTTCGTCAAGATGTCGTCCGGAAGCGCCATTTTTCCAAGATCGTGAACCAGTCCACCCAGTCCCAATACCCGCACATCCTCTTCTCCATGACCGAGGCTGCGCCCCAGGGTGATCATCAATGCGCTAACCGCCAGCGAGTGGAGGAACGTCAGCTCATCTTTTTCCTTCAGCTTGGCGACTGCGATCAGCGCACCAGCATTGTCGAAGGCTGCCGACATGATCCGCTCCACAGCTGCGCTTGCCGCATCACTGGCGAAAGAGGCTTTGATCCTGGCATGGGCAAGCATATGACGGATCTGCGGTCTCGTATCCTCGACGCATTCCCTCGCCTGCTTGATATCCTTCGCCGAAAACACGGCACGAAGCTGGGCGTCAAACGCAGCCCGGTCGATGTCCTGTGCCCCGCCCGGATCGACATCCGCACCCTTTCCGACGTCGATAACAACAGTCATCAGGCGGCTTGCCATCAAACTCTCGACCTGACCAGTGGCCGATATCAGGAACGGCTTGAACCGGCGTGTCCTGTCTTCTCCCTCAATTTCGACGTCCTCAACATACATTCCGACCCGCAATTGGCTGACATGTATCCGTTTTCGCATCTCTGATCCGTTCAAAGTGATCTTGGTATTCAAGCGTTGTCTCAGGTATCCGGGGCCGGCCCGAGCGCGAAAACCTCGCTCAGGCTATAGGGCTCCGGCACGGGTCTTGTCTTGGTTGAGCCGTTGTCCATGCTGCTCTAAAAAGGCCGCGGCAACCGTTCGATCGACGGCTTTCGAAAATAGATAGCCCTGCCCGAGCTTGCAGCCGAGCTGGCTCAATTGAGCAGCTTGGGGTTCTGTTTCAATCCCCTCTGCGACGACCCGGATTCCCAGCTTGTGAGCTATTCCGATCAAGCCCTCAACGATGAAGGTCCCAGCATCGCCCGGCACCATGCGGTCGATGAAGGACTTGTCGATCTTGATGATGTCGACCGGCACCGTCAGCAGGTGGGTCAAAGACGCGTAACCCGTGCCAAAGTCGTCGAGGGCAACCCGCAAGCCCTTGGACCGAAGAGCCTTTATCTCGTCCGCGACGACATAGTCCCGTTGTCCGAGATAAACCGATTCCGTCACTTCGAGGATGATGTGCTTGAGGGGAACCTCCGCTTCCCCGAAAATTCGGCACAGCCTGTCTTGCAGATTACCGCCACGAAAATCTGCCGCGGACAGGTTGATGCCTACATGCTGGAGAGGAAGGCCTCGGGCGAGCCAGCTGCGGATGTCTTTCGCAACCCTCAGCAACATCCGTTCGGTCAGCTCAGCAGCAATATGCGCGTCTTTCGTCGCCTCATGGAAATGCGCTGCGGCTATGATTTCGCCGGAAGGCGTGGTCATTCGACACAAGGCCTCGAAACCGACAATTTCGCGCGTATCCAGGCGCAAGATCGGCTGGTAATGCGCATCGATCCGATCGTCTTTCAGGGCGACGCCCACGTCCCGAACCGCCCTGAAGCGTCTGGTCAGGGCGGTGCCCAGGCCGGGATAGTGTTGCACGTACCGGCCGCGATTGTGTTCTTTTGCATGATAGAGCGCCACATCGGCGTTCTGGCGGGTCTGGTCAGGGTTTGTTTCCGTCTCTGCCAACGCGCCGCCAATCGTCGCGGCGGGAAAGACGACATGACCGTCGCAGGTTGAAGGAGAAGACAGTGCTGTGAGGATGTCGGTCGCGCTCGCCTTCAGATCAAGGTTTTTGTCGCCCGACACAATGACAGCAAACTCATCTCCACCGAGCCTAAAGGTGTTTTTGGTGCCTGCTGTCGTGGCGACCCGGTCTGCGACCACTTGAATCAATGCGTCGCCGGCTGCGTGCCCGAACGTGTCGTTCACGAGTTTCAAGTTGTCGATGTCAACAAGCAAGATGCCCCAGGCGCGCCGGGATCGAGGCAGCTCTTCGGCGAGAAGCTGGTTGAAACGAGCGCGATTAGACAGGCCCGTCAAAGCGTCGCTGTATGTCAGCCGCTGACGTTCCATCACCCGCTCTTCGCGATCGATGGCGATCGTGCAGAGATGGGCACAAGCCTCGACGAGGTCCCGTTCGACGACCTTCGGACCGCGGCGGTCTCGATAGTAGAAGGCGAAGGTGCCGATCACCCGGCCGCCGCTCTTGATTGGGCTGGACCAGCAAGCCCGCAACCCCAGCGGAAGCACCAGAGACTTGAAATCCTGCCAACGAGGATCGGTCTCAATATCGGTGACAACGACCGCTTCTCCGAAATAGGCAGCAGCGCCACAGGAGCCCGCAAGAGGACCGGCTTGAAGATTGTCGACAGCCGCTGAGTAGTCAGGCGGCAGGGAAGGTCCGGCAAGTGTGTGAAGACGGCTCCCGTCGAACGTCAGCACCGAAGCGATGATCCCAGGAACGGCGGCCTCGACCCTGAGGCAAAGTTGCTCAATCGTTGCTGCCAGCGGTTCCCCTTTGGCAATCATTTCCAGAATGGCATTCTGCAACTCAAGGATCATGACGTTACTTCCCGGAAGGAGACCCTGCCTACCAAACCGACTTTCAAATCAGGTTACGCCGTTGATTAGATTTTGATCGAATAAACGCCGAATGATCGGTTCGGGACCTGTCGTGCCGAGCTTCGCGTGCGAAAGCTCTCCAGCATTCTGACCTCCTTCTCGGAGTGAGATTGACCGATGTCACGATCGTTCTCTAAAGACGGTTATGAAATGCAATCCTCGGTCGCGCTCTTGAGGGCGCCGAGTCTTGAGCACGGCATAATTTTCGAGAGTCAGAAATCAGCTTATCGGATATGGTTCTAAATGCGTTGCAATGTCACCATCTGGCTGTCGCCGCACAAATGGAAATTGGCCTAAAAGATGATCGGTGGCGATAAATACGTTGGCTCCGTAGGAAAAGCATCGCTCGCGATCATCGCGCTGATGTTTCTGTCACTGACCACCCTTTTGTCGCTCTGGCTCATTTCCAGTTACGAGACAGCTGTTCGCCGGGGCGATGAGCGTGTCAGCGCGGCTTCCAAAATCGTTGCAGCGAACGCGAACTGGTTGAATTCCCTTGCTCGGGAGACCCTGCACCGGATTGATGATGCTCTGGGGCCGAGTATGTCTTTGCCCGGGCCGGATCGCGTGCGCGATCTCGACGCTGCCGTCTACGACCTTCCTCCTCAGGCGACTGCCTATGTCATCGGAGCCGTTGGAGAAACGCTCTACTCAAATGATCGCGATATCCGGCCGGTCAACGTTACGGATCGCGACTACTTCGTTCGGCTGAGAAACGGTGCTGACGAATATACATCGCCGCTGATCATCAGCCGCCTTTCCCAGCGGCAGATATTCGTCTTCAGTCGCAGGCTGGAACGAAATGGCGAATTCGCCGGCGTCGCCGTGATTGCCTTCGACGCGAGCATCCTAAGGCCAATATGGGACGCGGTGGCGATAGGCGAGAACTCGATTGTCAGCCTCATAAGACGCGACGGGCAACTTATCGCCCGATACCCGGAACCTGCCGGACCAGTCGATATGCGAAACCACAAGCTGTTTACCGACTATATGAGGAAGGCGACATCAGGCACATATCGCTCCGTGTCGCCAGTCGATGATGAAGATCGCCTGGTCGGATACCGAATCCTCGAACGCACCCCTTTCGTGGCCATTGCTTCGGCAGATATCCATGTGATCATGCAGCCCTTTTGGGAGGATGCAAAAATCGCGGCTTTGTTGGTCGCTTTCGCCCTCGTCGGCGCTTTGGCCGCTGCATTGTGGATTCAGAACCTGATCAAGGTAGACACATTGCACACCAAGCAGCTTGCGGATGCGTTGCGGTCAAATAAAACGCTCATGCGCGAGATACACCATCGAGTGAAGAACAACCTGCAGACGGTGATGGCCCTGCTGCGCTTGCAGGGTTTTGAACCGGAGGCTGTTCAAAAATTAAATGAGCGCATTTCTGCGATGTCTGCCGTTCACGAGCAGATGTACGGCTTCGACCAGTTTAGCGGAATATCTGCTCGAGAGTTCATTCCATCATTCGTTAGGACGCTCGTCGACGTCCATGGCCGCGCCGTTTCCGTCGACTTTGAAATCGACGACATCGTGATTGCAGCCGACAAGGCAACGCCGTTTGCCCTCTTGCTCAACGAGTTGATTGCCAACAGCATGAAATACGCGTTCGACGGCCGAGCATCCGGAAACATTCGCGTCATGCTGCACGTGACCGAAGGAGAGGAATCCCAACTTACCGTCGCTGACGACGGGATTGGATTCGATGGTCGATCGGACAGCGCCGGGATGGGGACGCGGCTGATTAAAGCCTTCGTCAATCAACTGCATGGCGAGGCGAGATATAGTCGCCTGGAAGGGACGCAGTTTACGGCAACACTCAAGCTTGCCGATTGAGCGAGAGAAGCCACCTCCCTGCCCAAAGCAAGCCTTGGGTTATCCCGCCGTGTCGGGAGCACTTTTCATTGGGTTGGAGCGACACATTTTCCAGATGGCCTGCCGCTCGTGCGGGATTGTTCCTCGCCGTCGGCTTGCTTCGTTCAGATGTCACTGGGAGCAAAACATGACGAATGTTCCAACCATAGCCCGTATCTGGCGTGGCCGCACCAAGCCGGAATTTGCCGATGAATACGAGGCTTACAATCGCGCTGAGGGAATTCCGCCACTGCTTAAGACGGCGCTCGGCGTCCAATTGCTACGCGAAGATCGAAAGGATGAAACATGGTTCACGACGATCTCCTACTGGGCCGACATGCAATCGATGACGGCGTTTACGAAAGGTGATCCGGAGCAGGTTCATCATCTGGCGCGAGATGCAGAACTGCTGTGCGAACTTCCGGAGCGTATCCAGATACACAAGATAGTGGTCCCACCCAATCTGCGTTGAGAATCCTTGGCCGCTTTCCGAGTCTTGCGCCCTTCCGCTAATCCAAAGATAATCATGGATTCCGGCGCCTCTCATGGAGCCAAAACGTTTTGGCTTGACTCCCAAAACGTTTTGGAGAATCTTTTTCTCAATTCGGGAGGAAGATCTTGGCCAATCTCAAACAGCTCGCGCAATCGCTGGGACTGTCGATCACCACGGTATCGCGGGCGCTCGATGGTTATGCCGATGTGTCGGCCGCCACGCGCGAACGGGTTCGAGAGGCTGCCGACAAGGTCGGCTACCGGCCGAATGCTTCGGCGAGGCGCCTCCGCAGGCAGCGCGCCGAACTGGTTGCGGTCACGCTGCCGAGCGATCCTGGCCATATCGGTCCTCCGCATTTCCTCGATATGTTGTCCGGCTGTGCCGAACACCTTGCCGCTGCCGGCCTCAATCTGGTGATTGCGCCGGTGCCGCGCGGCGAGAGCGAACTCGACATCTGCCGCCGCTTCGTCGATGGCCGCCGCGTCGACGCCATGCTTCTCGTCCGCACCAAACGCAAGGACGAGCGCGTCGAATTTCTGCAGTCGCGCGGCATTCCCTTCGTCACCAACGGCCGCACGGAAAGCCTGCTGTCCCATCCCTATATCGACGGCGACGGTTTTGCCGGCTTTCGAGCCGCGACGCTGCGCTTCCATGCTGCCGGCCACCGCCGTATCGGCCACATCGCCGGCCCGCAGGAATATTACTTCGCACATGACCGCTGCCGTGGCTGGCGGGCGGCGATGGAGGAATGCGGCCTTGCCACCGACCTCTGCGCCGAAGGCGCGCCGTTGGAACAGGGCGGTTATCTCGCCGCACTCGAACTTCTGCGCCAACCCTCGCGTCCGACCGCACTCGTTTGCGCCACCGACGAAATGGCGATCGGAGCGCTCCGGGCGCTACGCGAGGTCGATGGCGGCAACCAGATCAGCATTGTCGGCCATGATGACCTAGCAATGGGCGCCTTCACAAGCCCGCCGCTGTCGACCATGCGCATGACCGGCGAAAACCTCGGCGCGAACTTCGCCTCGCTGCTGCTGCGCGCCATCGCCGGCGAACCTGCCGAAGAACTCCAGGAGCTTCACGCGATCGAATTCGTCGATCGCGACAGCCATCGCCGTCCCGCCAAGGCGGCATAGACAGCCGTGCATCTCAAACAAAGAACAATGAAGGAGGAGAAGATGAAACATATCATGTCATTTGGAATTCTGGCTTCCACGGTGCTGGCCTTCGCTTCGCCGGTGCTGGCCCAGACCGTTTTCGTATCCACCCAGCTTCGTCCGATCGAGGAGGCGACCGTCGTTCGCGAGGAACTCCTGAAGGACGTCGGCTCGGTTGACTACGTGGTCGAGGAGCCGCCGCAGTTTGCGGTGCGCATGGAAGCCGAGCGTCAGGCCGGCAAGCACACCGTCAGCCTCGTCGGTGCACTGCATGGCGAGCTCTCGCCGCTCGCCGACAAGGACACGCTCGAGCCGCTTGACGATCTCGCCAAGAAGTTGGCAGCGAGCGGCATGCCGCAGTCATTGCTCGACCTCGGCAAGCTCGGCAAGTCGACCCAGCAGTACATCCCGTGGATGCAGGCGACCTATGTGATGGCCGCCAAGAAGGAAGCGCTGCAATACCTGCCTGCCGGCGCCGACGTGAACGCGCTGAACTACGATCAGTTGATCGAGTGGGGCAAGAATATGCAGGACGCAACCGGCCAGCCGCAGATCGGCTTTCCCGCCGGCCCGAAAGGCCTGATGGCGCGTTATTTCCAGGGCTATTTCTATCCCTCCTTCACAGGCGGCGTCGTGCGTACTTTCCAGAGTGCCGATGCGGCCGCCGGCTGGGAGAAGCTGAAGGTGCTGTGGGCCTATGTGACACCGAACTCGACCAGCTACGACTTCATGCAGGAGCCGCTCGCGGCCGGCGAAGTCATGGTTGCCTGGGACCACATCGCCCGGCTGAAGAATGCTATTTCCGCAGCACCGGATGATTATGTGGTCTTCCCCGCTCCCGCCGGTCCGAAGGGCCGCGGCTATATGCCGGTCGTTGCCGGTCTCGCCATTCCGAAGGGCGCGCCTGACAAGGCCGGCGCAGAAAAAATCATCGAGCACCTGTCCATGCCGGACACGCAGCTCCTGACCGCCTCCAAGGTCGGCTTCTTCCCGACCCTCAACGTCAAGCTGCCGCCGGATCTCGATGCCGGCGTCGCCCTGCTCGCCGGTGCCGTCACCGCCACCCAGGCCTCCAAGGACGCGGTCATCTCGCTGCTCCCGGTCGGCCTCGGCGACAAGGGCGGCGAGTTCAACAAGGTCTACATGGACAGTTTCCAGCGCATCGTACTGCAGAACGAGCCCGTCGCAGACGTCCTGAAGGCCCAAGGCGCGACAATGGCCAAGCTGATGGCCGATACGAAAGCTGCCTGCTGGGCGCCCGATGCCAAGAGCGACGGCCCCTGCCCAGTCGAATAAATCTGCCCATGAAGCGTCCGGGCGAAATGCCCGGACGCTCTTTCACCCCTCTGCTCGTCGAGGCGGGAGCCGATGACCAATAGCCGACCCTGGATCCCCTATCTGCTGATCCTGCCATCCGTCGCCTTCCTGGCACTGCTGTTTGTCGTGCCGCTGGTGCAGACGATCTGGCTGGCGGTGTCGGATAATGGCGCGCCGTCGCTTGCAAATGCCGAGCGCATGGTCACCGACATCAACTTCACCCGCTCGGTGAAAAATACCTTCCTGCTGACGATCGCGGTCGTGCCGGTGCAGATCGCCCTTGCGCTGGCCATGGGCACGATGGTCGCCAAGGTCGGCCGCGGGCGCGAGACGATCCTGTGGATCTGGACGATCCCGCTCGGCATTTCCGATCTCGCCGCCGGTCTCGTCTGGCTGTCGATCCTGCAAAATACCGGCTATCTGAATTCGCTGCTCTTCGGCCTCGGCATCATCAGCCGGCAGGCAAGCTGGCTCTCCTACCAGACGCCGGTCGCGCTCTTCATCGCGATTGCAGTTGCCGAAATCTGGCGCGGCACGGCAATCGTCATGGTCATCATCGTTGCCGGCCTCAACCAGGTGCCGAAGGAGTTCAAGGAAGCCGCCGAAATCTTCGGCGCGGGTCCGTGGACGCGTTTCTGGCGCATCACCCTGCCGCTGATCCGCCCCGCGCTGCAATCGGCGCTGATCCTGCGCACCGTGCTCGCCTTCGAGGTCTTCGCGGTGGTCTATGCGCTCGGCGGGCGCAATTTTCCGGTCCTCGTCGGCGAGGCCTACAACTGGCAAAACCAGAACCAGAATTACAGCGTCGCTGCTGCCTACGCGGTGCTGATCATGATCATCTCGCTTGCCGCCACGCTTATCTATCTCAAAGCCCTGAAGGTCGATCCGGAGCGCCTGCCATGACCACGGATACCATCAGCACGACCACAGACACCCCTAAAGCCGCCAGCTTCGTCTCCTCACGGCGCTGGCTTTTGTGGAGCGGCATCGCCGCCCTATGCGCCTGGGTGCTGGTGCCGATCTATCTGGTGGCGCTCGGGGCGCTCGGTGGTCGCCAGGGCGTCTATGTCTGGCCGAAGACCGGTCTTCCCGCCGGCATATCGCTCGAGCCCTTTTTTCTCTTTCTGAAGACCGAAGGCGTCGTCCAGTCCTTCCTCAATTCGCTGGGGGCAGCCGCCATCACGGTGGCGCTTTCGATCCTGCTCGGCGCGCCGGCAGGTTACGCGCTCGCCCGCTACGATTTCCGCGGCAAGGACAGCTACCGCCTTCTGGTGCTGCTGACCCGCGCCTTTCCGCTGGCGATCCTGGCCTTGCCGCTGACGGTCTCCTTCATCCGGCTCGGCCTCTACGATACGATCCTCGGCGTCGGCCTTATCCATACGGTTCTGGCGCTGCCTTTTGCCGCACTCGTCACTCAGGGCATTTTCCTCGGGGTACCCAAGGAGTTGGAGGAAGCCGCCTGGGTGTTCGGCTGCACCCGCATTCAGGCCTTCTTCAAGGTGGTGGCACCCTTGGCCCTGCCGGGCATCGTCGCGACCGCCGTCTTTGCCTTCGTCATCTCGTGGAACGAGGTTTTTGCCGCCTCGGTACTGACGGTGCGCAACCGCACGCTGACCGCCTACCTGCTGACCGTGCTTTCGGAAAGCCCGATGCATTACCGCTTTGCCGGGGGCCTGATGCTCATCCTTCCATCGGTTGTCTTCATCTTCGCGGTCAGGCGCTACCTCTTCGCGATCTGGGGCATTTCCTCCAAATAACGGGACCAGAGATATGGCCAACATTGTCATCGACCGCATCCGCAAGAGCTTCGGAGCCTTCCAGGCGCTGAAAGAGGTCTCGCTGACGATCAACGACGGCGAATTCGTCTCGCTGCTCGGTCCGTCCGGCTGCGGCAAGACCACGCTGCTGCGCATCATCGCCGGCCTCGAGACCGCAACATCGGGAGATATCCGCATCGGCGACAAGTCGGTGATCGGCTTGCCTCCCAAGGATCGCGGCCTTGCGATGGTCTTCCAGAACTACGCCGTCTTTCCGCACATGACGGTCTATGAGAACGTCGCCTTCGGACTGCGGATGCAGAAGGCCGACGACGCCAGGGTGAAGGCGCAGGTCGAGAAGGCCGCCGGCCTCCTGCATATCGAGCAATATCTCGACCGCTACCCGAACAAGCTTTCCGGCGGCCAGCGCCAGCGCGTCGCGGTCGCTCGCGCCCTTGCCGTCGAACCGAAGGTTCTGCTGATGGACGAGCCGCTTTCGAACCTCGACGCGCTGCTCCGCCTCGAAATGCGCACCGAACTCAAGACGGTGCTGCAATCGGCCGGCACCACGACGATCTACGTCACCCACGACCAGACCGAAGCCATGGGCCTTTCCGACCGCATTGCCGTCATGCATGGCGGCGTGGTCGAACAGGTCGGCCATCCGGTCGAGATCTACAACCACCCGGCGACACGTTTCGTCGGCGGCTTCATCGGCAACCCGCCGATGAATTTCATCAAGGTGCCGGTGACAAACAGCCAGGTGGCGGCAGGCGCCGTACAGCTTGTCGCGCCGCGGGGGTCCGGCAATGAAGTGATCCTTGGCCTGCGCGGCGAAGCCGTCGAACTCGCGCCGCTGCCGCAGGGTCTCGAAATGCGGGTGCGCGTTGCCGAACCGATGGGCTCGCACCTGCTTCTGACCGGCTCGATCCACGACCAGCCGGTGCGCGTCATCCTGCCGGCCTCGGAGACCGTAAAGAGCGGCGACACGATCGGTCTGAAGCTCGACCAGAAGCGCATCACCTGGCTTTCACCCGAAAGCGGCAAGTCCTTTCCGGCCCTCTTGGCCTAAGAATACCGGAGCATCCGACATGAACATGCATACCGACCAGGCGAAGCGCATCCTCGCCGCCAACGATCGCGGCGGCTATACCGTGCCGACCGACCGGCTCTACCCGTTCCAGTGGAACTGGGATTCGGCCTTCGTTGCCATGGGCTTTGCGCTCTACGATACCGACCGCGCCTATCGCGAGCTGGAGCGGCTGGTCGAGGGCCAGTGGGCTGATGGAATGATCCCGCATATCGTCTTCCATGCGCCAAGCGATACTTACTTCCCGGGACCGAACGTCTGGCGCACGAGACACGCTATCCCGACCTCCGGCATAACCCAGCCGCCGGTCTTTGCGATTGCGCTGCGCAAGCTGCATGAAGCCGCCGGCAAGGATGGCGAAGCGCGCACCCTGCCCCTCTACGTGGCGGCGCTGAAATGGCATCGCTGGTGGTATTCGGCGCGCGACCCTGAAGGCACGGGGCTCATAGCACTCCTGCATCCCTGGGAAAGCGGCAGCGACAATTCTCCCGCCTGGGACATCGCGCTCGCCCGAGTGCCGACCAATACCGATACGCCTGTGGTGCGCAAGGATACCGGTCATGTCGATGCCGATATGCGCCCGCGCGACGAGGATTACCGCCGCTTCATCCATCTCGTCGATACCTATGCCGCCTGCGGCTGGGATCCGGCGCGGCAATGGGAAAAGGCGGCGTTCAAGGTCGCCGAGATCCAGACGACCGCAATCCTGCTCAAGGCGGGCGAAGATCTGGAACACCTTGCCCGCCTGTTTGGGCGGACCGATGACGCGATCGAGATCGCTGCCTTCAACGACCGCAGCCGCAAGGCGATAATGGCCCAGTGGCGGCCGGAGCTTGTCCGCTTCGTCTCGCGCGACCTGATCTCCGGCGAAGATGTCGAAGCCGCCACGCAAGCCGGCTTCATCCCCCTCCTCTCGCTGGACCTCGACAAGCAGGTTGCGGACGCCCTGGTCTCCGAAATGAAGGCCTGGTCCAAGGATCTCAAGGTTGCCTTCCCCACGACCAAACCCGGCATCGCCAGTTGGGAGCCGAAGCGCTACTGGCGCGGCCCCGCCTGGGCGATCATCAATTGGCTGCTGATCGACGGCCTTAAGCGCAATCGCTACGCGGATGTCGCCGAAGAGCTGCGGCAATCCACCATCGCAGCGATCGAAACGGAAGGTTTCGCCGAATATTTCGACCCGGTCACCGGCCAGGGCTGCGGTGGCCTCGGCTTTTCCTGGACGGCTGCCGCCTATCTATGGCTTGAGCGAGGCGTCGTCCTCGCCTGAGTGTAGAGCCGCGCCCAACTAAGCCGTTTCTACGATTGGCTTAACCCCTCCAGGTCGCCTAAATGTAAAGTGTATGATTTAATCATACACTTTGTTATAAGGAGATAGCCGAGGACACACACTATGCGTACAACCCAACCCCTCACCATCACCCTTCCATTGGAAATGGCGCAGATGGTGAAGGCCAAAGTCAGCTCCGGCGAATATGCGACCGAGAGCGAAGTCATCCGCGACGGCCTGCGCACCTTGGCCGCCCGCGACGCCGCCGTTGAGAAATGGCTGCGAGACGAGCTCGTGCCTACCTATGACGAGACGAAAGCCCACCCCGAGCGCGGCCTTTCTGCCGAGGACGTCGGCCGGCGGCTCGATGCCCGTATGGCCGCTCACGCCAAGAAATAGCGCAGGGCATGAACTACAACGTCATTTGCGCCCAAGGCGAGCGACGACCTCGAAAGCTTGCACCCGAACCTTCATCCAACTGCGATTGAAGTTTCAGCGCCTCAGGACCTCTCCCTAATCCGGCTGCCACGGCTGCATGGTGAGCACATTGCCGCCCAGCTTGGCGAAGGCGCGCTGGCGGCAGGAGAAGACGAGGATCTGCTGGTCGCGCGATTGGCGGTGCAGCGCATCGAACATCCGCTCGATTCGGTCGTCGTCGGAATAAACAAGCGCATCGTCGAGGATGACAGGCGCCGGCCGGCCATCGCGGGCAAGCAGCCGGGCGAATGCGAGGCGGGTCAGCACCGAGAGCTGCTCCCGCATGCCGCCGCTCAGCCGGTCGACATCTTCGTCCAGACCGTTGCGGCGCACGATCTGCGGCAGCAAGGTGTCGCCGTCGAAGGTGATCGAGATGTCGTCGAACAGCAGGCCGAGCAGCGGGGCTAGTTCGCTCATGACCGGCTTGAGATAGAGGTCACGCGCCGCCGCGCGCGTCGCCGTCAGCGCCTTGCGCAAGCGATCGAGCACGCCGACCTCCGTCTCGAAACGCTTCACCTGTTCGCGCGCCGCTGCCAGAAAATCGCGCGTTTCCGACCAGTTTTCTTCCAGCGCACTGTCCGAACGGGTACGGATCTGACCGCCGAGATCAGCAAGCTCTTCGCGGAGCCTGGCAATTTCGCGGCCTGCGGCGTCGGCGACCGAGCGCGCCCTGGCAAGGGCGGCCTCTGCGCCTGCGAGATCCCGCCCTGTCCTGCGCAAAGGCGCGGCCCGAAGTTCGACAGCATCGACCTGCTCTCTGGCGCTGGAAAGTTTTATGGCGAGGTCCTGCTGCAATTCAGTTCGGCCGGACTCGGGGCCGATGACCGCTTCGATGGCCTCGAGTTCCTGGCCAAGCCTGGCGTGCTCGGTCTGCGCGCGCAATATGGCCTCGCCGGCTTCCGTGCGCATCATTGACGCCTCCCGCGCCCGGTTGCGCGCCAGTTCGATGCGCCGTGTCGCATCCGCGAGACCGGCACGCACCTCTTCCGGGTTGGCGTCGAGTTCGACCGCACCCTGGCTGAGTTCGGCAAAGCGTGCGGCGTCGAGGTGAAGTGCGTCAATGCCATTCGGGGCGAGATCGGCGAGCCGCTGGCGCGCCCGCACCAGTTCCTCCTGCTTGTTCCGCGCGGCAATTTCGCGCTGCCGCGCCGCCCGCAGACTGTCGATACCGAGCTTGGCAAGCAATGTTTGGCGCATGGCTTCCGCGGTCTCCAGCGCCCCATTGTGATCGGCCTGCCGGTTGGAATGGATGGTCAGGGTGCCGACGCCTGCTATGTCGAGCCTCGCCATCCCGGCAAAGCTCTTATCCTCGCCGCCAATCAAAGGCTGGCGGTCCATGCTCACCAATCCGGAGACGTCCTTCAGGTAATCGATCCGGAGCGTGGGAAGGCCGACTTCGGCGGCTGCGCGCAAGCCGACGATCTTGATGTCCAGCGCTTCAAGCCGTTCGATGGCATCGGCTGGAATGGCGAGCAATGCATGCGCCGCATCCCCATCCTCGATCTGCTGGCGCGCGGCTTCCGCCTGTTCGAGACGCAGGCGGACCTCGGCCAAGCGCTCTGCGGCGTGGCGTGAACGTAGCGCTGCCTCGATCCGCGCGAGAAGTTCGCGGTTTACCCGCTCCTCCTCTTCGGCCGCCTGAACCTCCGCCGTTGCAGCCTCGCTTTCAACAAGCGATGCCGTGCGTCGCTCGGCTGCATTTGAAAGGTCCTTTTCCGCCAAGGCGAAACGCCGCGCGAGTTCGCCGCTGCGGTTCAATGCTGCGTGGAAGCGGTCGAATGCCTGCTGCGCGTCGTCGCGGCGGCTGGCGGCCAAGGCAGCCTCGGCATCGAGCGCTTTGAGTTCCCTGTCATGCAGTTTAGCAGCTCCGAGCGCCGACTCGGCATTGGCAATCGCGGTCTTCCGGCCGGCCTCCTCATCAGGGTTTTCCAGTTCGCTGAGTCTCGCCTGCACTGAGCGGCGGCGATCGAGCGCGCCGTGCAGCATCTCCACCTCCTTGGCCAGCCGCGCCTCCTCCGCCTGCAGCCGGTCACGCTCCTCGAGCGCGGCGGCAAAGCGGCCTCCGGTCTTTGGCCGGAGCGTCGCGGTGACCAGGCGATTGAGTTCATCCTCGCAGGCTTCGAGCACCGCCGACATGCGCCGTCCGCCCGTCAGCGCCTCCACCTCTCCCTGCACCGAAGTCAGCAGGCTTTCTCGCACCCGCTTGTCGTTCTCTTCCTCGCTCTTGCTGCGATTTTCGATGCCGGTGATGCCCTGGCGCACCCAGAGCAGGCCTGCCGGGCCGGCAGTTCCGCCGGAAATGAGATCGCCGATGAAAGCCTCGGCCTCGTCTGCCTGGGCGACGATCCGGCCGCTGCCGAGATCGGTGACGCTGGCGCGCCGTCCGCTATGGAACTGCTTGGTCAGGCGGTAGCGGCCGGCTTCGATCGTGATGTCGGCCTCGACGATCGGATTGCCGCCGCTATAGGGGCGCAGCATCTGCACGCTCTTTGGATTACCGCTGTGCGGCTGGAAGAACAGAGCATGCAGCGCCTCAAAACAGGTCGATTTGCCATGTTCGTTGGCGGCGCTCAGCACATTGACGCCGTCGGCGATTCCTTCGACGGATATGCCGCGGCCGGCGAAGCGTTTGACATTGTGAAGGCGAAGAGCGTTAAGTTTCATCGATCAATCGCCTCGCAATAGGAAAACAGGCGGATCAATGCCTCGCGCGCCACGCCCCTGTCATCGCCGGAGCGGGATTGGTCGAGGCTTTCGGAAAGCAGCAATTCCGCAGCATCGCGCAACGCGCCGGCTCGGTCGATGGTCTCGAGATCATCGCTCTCACAGTCGGTCCCCAGAAGGTCGGTATTGATCTCCAGATGTGCAAATTCCGGCGCGACCTGCTCCAACAGGCTGATCATTGCCGTCCGCCCGTTCAACCGGGCACGGCCGGACAGCGCGACGCGCAACAGGGTTTGTCGCCGCGCGAACGGTTCCGGCAGCGCGGCCTTCAGCGCTTCAACACCGTCTTCCGATGCCAGCAGCGGAAGCTGTAATGTCTGCCAGGAAAAGCTGGCGGTCGTCACCGCTGTCGTCGTCGGCATCGCTCCCTGCCCGGCAATGGAAACGACCATCGCCTGCCCCGGCCGGTCATGCTTGAAACGGTCGGGCTCGGGAGCGCCGCTGTAATATGTTCTGGCGTCCACCGCTACCGATCCGTGCCAATCGCCGAGAGCCATATAATCGAGGCCGGCCAGCGCCGCGCGGTTCGGCGCAATCACGTTGGTGGCCGTGGCATCCTCCGAGAATTCCTGGATGGGGCCATGGGCGAGGCCGATGCGGATAGAGCCATCAGGTGTGGCAGCACCCGTCATCCATTCGGTCAGGTCGCGGCCCGGCCTCCTGGTCGTGCAAGGCGCCGGCAGCAGGATGACACCAGGTTCAAGCGGAAGGGGCGCCGCCTCCGTCGCCAGGATGACATTGTCGGGCACCACGCCGCGCGCCGCACTCCAGAGTTGGTCCGCCAGCAGCGAATCGTGATTGCCCGGAAGCAGCACCCAGCGCAGCGAAGCATTCCGGGCCATCTCACCAAGCGCTTGCCGAAGCACGGCCGGCGTCGGCGTCTCGGTATCGAAGGTGTCGCCGGCGAGCAGGATGACATCCGTCCCATGCTCTCGTGCCGCGCTGGCAAGCCTGGCGATGACACCATGCCGCGCCTCGCGCAGGCGCCCTCTCAAATCCTCCGGAAGATTGCCAAATCGCTTGCCAATATGAAGGTCCGAACTGTGCAGGAAGGAAAACATTAATCAGCCATGTTTGCGATGCGCCGCGAGCTTTCGAGCATGGCCAAGGACCTCTCGTCCACAGTTTCATGATTCCGTTGTTCCGAGGCAGACCATGCCTCCCGGCTATGGGCGAGGCAAGTCCATCCTGGCCGAGCAAGCAGTTATCCAATGTTTGTCTAATTTTGAGCGGTGCACGACACCCATCCCGTAGCCCTACAAGAATTAGGCAGACGCGGTGACCCGCCACGCGGCGAAGGCATCGTCTATTATCCAAGGGTTTTACCTGCCGATGGAAATCGAACGGTTGATCCCATGATCGCCGCCCCTAAGTCACCTGGTTGAATACCACCATCTTGTCGTCGGCCATTTCTTCCATCGTCCAGGGAATGCCGCCGACGCCGTATCCTGACTGTCTGCGTCCGGCGAAAGGCATCCAATCGGTGCGGAACGCGGTGTGGTCGTTGACGAGAACGGCCGATGCATCCAAATGTTTTGCCGCCCTGAGAGCAACCGCTATGTCGGCGGAAAAGACGCTCGCCTGGAAGGCATAGGGCAGCGAGTTGGCAATGCGGATCGCTTCGTCGAGGTCGCGGTAGCCGTAGACGCAGGTCAGCGGTCCAAAGACCTCGAGCATGGATACTTTCGCTTCAGTAGGCGGGTCCAGCAAAACCGAAGGCAGAAGTGTCGTCTCGGACATCCGACCGCCGCCGATCTGCCTGGTTCCGGCGTCCGTCGCCTCCTTGATCCAGGCGGCGACGCGGTCTGCCTCGCGTGGCAGGATGAGCGGCCCTACCTCGGTTTGCATAAGCGTGGGATCGCCGACATGCAGAGCTGCCACCCTGGCAGCGAGAGCCTCGGTGAAGGAAGCCAGAATATCTTCATGCACGAAGAGACGCTGGGCCGACACGCAGACTTGCCCGGCGTGATAATAGCCACCTTTGACAATGGTGCCGACGATCGCATCGACATTGGCGCTGCGGTCGACGATGACGGGTGCCGCTCCACCGTGCTCAAGCGCGCATCGGGTCCCCGGCGGCAGCTTGCCCTTGAGGTACCAGCCGACCTTGGCGGAACCGATGAAGCTCAAAAACGCGACGCGGTGATCGGTTGCAAAGGCTTCGGCAAGCGCGTTGTCCTCGGTGATGAGGGTCTGGCACCAGCGCTCATCGAGACCTGCCTCCCAGAACAGCTTGACGATCTCGATGCAGGAAATCGGCGTCGTTGCCGCCGGCTTCACGATAACCGGGCAGCCGACCGCGATCGCCGGCGCGATCTGGTGGATGATGAGATTGAGCGGATGGTTGAAGGCCGAGATCGCCGCCACGACGCCGATCGGCTCCTTGGTGGTGAAAGCCCATCTGTTGGCGCTGGCCGCGGTCAGCCCCATGGGGATTTCCTTGCCGCCGAAATTGCGCAGCTCGTCCGCCGCATTGAGGAGGCCGTCGATCCCGCGCGTCACCTCGATGATCGCATCCGTCAGCGGCTTGCCGCCTTCACGGGCGATCATCATCGCAAAACGATCGCGGTTCTCCTGCAGAAGCGCCGACGCCTTTCTGAGGATCGCCATCCGTTGATGCGGGGGCAGCCAGCCATCGCGATCGGCGAAGCTTTTGGCGGCGAGCTGAAGCTTGCGCTCGAGTGCGGCCACGTCGTCTGCCGGCAGCTCTGCAATCGGCTTGCGGTTGAACGCCTGGTAGACCTTCATGGTAGACTGCATCTCAGGCCTCTAATATCGCGGGGAGCCGTTCGCGAAGCTCCTTCACCAGCACGCGTTCATTTTCCGAGTAGTCGACCGGGACGTTCACCAGATGGACGCCGCCTCCGGCGAACGCCTCTTCGAGAACCTGTTTGAACTGGCCGATATCGTCGACCCTGGTTCCCTTGGCGCCGTAGGATTCGGCATATTTCACGAAGTCGGGATTGCCGAAAGTCATCCCGAAATCCGGGAACTCGTCCACCGCCTGCTTCCAGCGGATCATGCCATAGGCATTGTCCTCGATCACGAGGACAACGAGATTGAGTTTCAGCCGGACGGCGGTTTCGAGTTCCTGGGAGTTCATCATGAAGCCGCCGTCACCGCAGATCGCCATGACGCGCCGCTCCGGGTAGAGCATCGAGGCAACCATCGCAGACGGCAGCCCCGCTCCCATCGTCGCAAGAGCGTTGTCGAGCAGCAGCGTGTTCGCCATCCGCGTCCGGTAGTTTCGCGCGAACCAAATCTTGTACATGCCGTTGTCGAGCGCCAGGATGCCGTCATGCGGCATCACCTCTCTTATGTCGTGGACCAGCCGCTGTGGCGTGAAGCGATCCTCCGTCGCCCGCGTGGCGATACGCTCGAGAATGCGCTCGCGCAGATGAAGAAGCGCTTGCGCGTTTGGTAGCTTGCCCTCGAGGCGATCGGCCAGCGCCTTCAGAGAGGGGCCGATGTCGCCGATGACTTCGGATTGCGGGAAATAGACCTGCTCGACGGTCGCCGGCTGATATCCGATATGGACGACCTTCGGGCCGCTCTTGCCCATGATGAACGGCGGCTTCTCGATGGTATCATGGCCGATCGTGATGATCAGGTCGGCCTGTTCGATGGCCTCATGGACATAATCCCGCTCCGACAGCGCGGCGGTGCCCATATAAAGCTCGGTTCCGCCGGGAACCGTTCCCTTCCCCATCTGGGTGGTAAAGAACGGAATGCGCGTACGGATCACAAACTGCGCAATATCCGATGTCGAGCGTGGACGAGAGGCGGCGGCCCCGAACATCAGAAGCGGACGTTTGGCTGCGGCAATGAGTGCAGCGGCGCGGTCGAGAGCCGCGTCGCTTGCCGTCGGCAATTCGAGCTGATGCGGCGCAATCAGCGCCACCTCCTGGCATTCCTCGGCCGCGATATCTTCCGGAAGCTCGAGATGGACCGGACCCGGCCTTTCCTCCTGGGCTATGCGGAACGCCTCCCTGACCGTCGTCGGGATCATCTGCGGCGACACGATCTGCCTTGCGAGCTTGGTCAGCGGCTTCATCGACGCGACGACGTCGACCACCTGGAAACGTGCCTGGCGGGACGAGAGGATCCCCTTCTGACCGGTGATCATCACCATCGGCATCGCGCCGAGCAAGGCATAGGCGGCACCCGTCGAGAGGTTCAGAGCGCCGGGGCCAAGCGTCGTCAGGCAGACGCCGGGCTTTCCAGTCAGGCGGCCATAGGTCGCGGCCATGAATGCCGCTGCCTGCTCGTGTCGGGTGAGGACGAGCTCAATCGACGACTTGCGGATGGATTCGACGACGTCGAGATTCTCTTCGCCCGGGATGCCGAAAATGCGGTCGACACCTTCGTTCTCAAGCGCTGCCACTAGAAGATCGGAGCCTTTGGTCATGGATGTGTGCCCGTGCTGTTTGATTCGAGACTTCCAGAAAGGAAGATCCCTCGAAGATATGTTCTTTTCCCGGGCTGTCCATGCGTTCGGCGGCTTCAGCCACAGTTCCAGCTTGATCTCGGATCGTGACGGGTGCTTGCGCCGTCATTGAGCGCTGGCCGATATGGACGTTCCCGAGCGCTCCCTGAGGATGAAGCTCGCTGGAGCACTGCGGGCATTTGGAGCCAGCGCTCAGTCGAAAAATACGACTTGGTCTTCACCTGCGAATTTGAAGTTGCCCTAAGACCAAGAACAAAATTGAAGATATTTGCGCCGGCGGCTTCGCGCGTGAAGCTGAGATAGGAGCCGAATCGTTCGGATTCAACGTTTTGAAGGTTTCGGATCGAGGCAAGAGTATCCTCGAAATCACGCCAGCACGCCTGCTTCACGATGATCTCGAAAATGTGAAGGATGGCCGGGGAGAGACGTCCCTGGGCGTCGGTCGTCGGCCCGATGATCTTGGCGCGGATCTCAAGAATATCGCCCATTTCATCTCCACGAACCTTAACGAAGGTCGAGCTGAGTGGACGCACCTCGTCGCGTTCGTAGATCCGCTGAAAATAACACTCAAAGCTGCGATTGCGCATCGATGCGGCTTTCCATTCGCTCATATCGACGCCGGCTTCTCGAAGAGCAGCGCAAAAGTTCGACCCCGAGACGCGCCACATCCGCAGAAACTGACTTGCCAACTCCAGCTTCGGGACCTCGATCAGCTGCAGCGGTATCGGCGTCGACGGGAGGGGAGAAGGAGCCGCTGGATCAGGGCGGGCGGCGATGCGAGATGATCGGGCAGCCTTATTGACAGTTCGATTTTCGAAGGGGCCGACCGGATCTTCGAGGTGATGGATTTCACGGTAAAAAACGACGGTGCCTGCAAGAAGCAAAATTGATATCAAAAGCCCTGGCCAAAGCAGGGACCAGCGGTTCCTCGGCATTGGGAAATTCCGGTGCCGAGGCGTGCTGTCTCGAGGAGGATCGACTGCTGATGGCACTTTATCCACGGCGCGACCTCACAAGCAAATAGGAGCGGCTGCGAGTTCGAGCTCAATCAATCTCGATCCTATTTGCGACCAGCCGGTGTCGGTCGGCGCGTTGACCAATCAACCCTGCTGACGACTCCCCCCTGAGATGAGCACGGATGCGAAAAAACGGTACAGTCTGTCCGACTCACCTTCGACGCTGCAAGTGTGAAGTCGCGTGAGTGGAGCGTCAAGCATCAACCCCAGTGGATGGCGCTCGTCCCTTAATATTCACGTGGCGGCTTTGCAATGTCGGCAGCAACGTCGAGCGTTTCACAAGAAGCAACGCAGGGGTTAGTCTGCGAGCAGACGCAGCCTTAGACAATGCTTTGAAGCAATGGTGTCATGCGGTCATATGACGCGCTTGGCGCCAGGCCTGATAACGCTCCAGGGTCTCCTTGTTGGGCGGGTATACGCCCAAGGTCGATTTGCCTGATTCGATTTCCAGCTTGAGAAACTCTTCCTGCTCCTCCATCGCGACGGCTTCTTCGGCAATGTCATCGACATATTCCCGCGGAATAACGATCACCGCTTCGCTGTCGCCGAAGATGATGTCATCGGGGTAAACGGCAACGCCGCCGCAGGCGATTGGCTGGTTCATGTCCGAGGCGTGGTGGGCAACCAGGTTCGCCGGCGCTGCCGGTCCCATGCAGTAGGTCGGGAGGCCCAACTGCGCGATATCGGCCGTATCGCGGACGCCGCCGTCGAGCACGAGACCGGCGGCACCACGATAGACGAGACGACGGGCGAGCATGGCGCCAATGCCGGCGACTTCCGCCAAGGAGCGGCAATCCAAGACGAGAACATGGCCGTCGGGGATCGTATCGATGGCCTTGCGCTGTTGATTGGATGGATCCGAACTGTAAGTCGAACCGTCGATATCTTCGCGCGCGGGGATGTAGCGTACGGTGACGGCTGGGCCGATCATCGGCCTGCCGGCGCTCGCCAGCGGCCGCACGCCGCGAACCGCGGTGTTCTTCAAACCACGCTTCAGCAACAGGGTGCTGAGACTTGCAGAATTCGTCCGCAAAAGCTTTGCGTAAACTGATGGGTCCAAAACCGTCATGAGATCCTCCATTGTCCGGTGGAAGCTCTAGCACAAGGAATAGAGAGTTCAATAGAGAAGTTTATGTTTCTTATTTGGATAAAGGCTGTTTGCCATTAATCGCCTTTGTCAAGATGGCGGCACCCTCCACAACCTCGCGCTTGATTGCCCGCGCCCTGTCTGGGGTGGCTTCACCGATAAACGGGACGCTGATCGTTGCCACAAGTCGACCCTCGGAATCGAAGACAGGCGCGGCAAAGGCCCGGAGGCCAAGGTTGGATTCCTGGTTGTCCTCAGCGCATCCATTGCGCCGAATTTCAACGAGTGCTTCCTTTAGCGCCTCCGGATCGGTAATCGTATATGGCGTCTTTCCCTCCAGTCCGACGCTGCAATAGGCCTCGATGTCACCGTAGTCTGAATAGGCAAGCGCGAGCTTGCCGGCGGCGCCGACATGTTTAGGCGAGCGACTGCCGACCTTGATGAAGAGCGAATAATCGCCGGGACTGGAGGCTGCAAATATCGTCATCATCTCGTTGCCTTCGGGGGCGGCCAGCCTGAAGGATTCGAAAATGCGGTCAGCCGCAGCCGTCAGGATCGGCCTTGCCGCCTCGATCACCGTTGCCCTGTCGGCGCCAGGCGAGATGCGGCGCGCAAGCTCGACGAATTTTGGCCCCAGCTCGTAGGACGCTCCACCATTCACCCGCGCCACAAGCCCATGCGCGGCCAATGAATTGAGGATCCGGTAGACGGTCGAACGCGGAACTCCAAGCTGATCAACCAGCGCGGCCAGGGAAATTCCCGTCCTCGCATCGGCGACTGCCTCGAGCAGGTGGGCGGTCTTTTCGACGATGGGTGAGCCATGCTTCGGTTCAATCATGAACTTAGAATTCCATATGAGAATTATAATATTGACTTCGCCGGACCGAGCGAGCATGCTTGGCGGCGTAAGTGTCACATTTGACACTACGCGCTTGGCGGAGGAAGTAAAGCCATTTGGATAACCGCTGCGGCGGTGCTCAACCGGGTGGTTTTCACAAGACGGCACTGCGATGGACAGGATGCCGCTCGTTTGGATCTGGAGGAGGGATTTCATGAAGAAGATGAAGGCAATTGGTGCGCTGAGCATCGGACTGGCATTTCTGCTGGGTCCGGGCAGCGCAATTCGCGCCGACGCTGCCTCGGACAAGCTGACGGTCGTGGTGACCGACGAACCGAAGTCGCTCGATCCCTGTGACACCGACCTTTCGGGCAATTCTCGCATTCTGCACAACAACATCACCGAAGCGCTGGTCAATCTGAGCCCGGCCGACGGATCGGTCGTCCCGAGCCTTGCCGCCAGCTGGCGGCAAGTGGACGAGCTGACCTGGGAATTCAAGCTCCGCGACGACGTCACCTTCCACGACGGCAAGGCGTTTGATGCCAGTGCAGTCGTTGCCGCTCTCAAGCGGGCGCAGGATCCGGCACTGGCCTGCGAAGTCGGACTTGCGACGCTGAAGGGCGTCAAGTTCAATGCAGAAGCGGTGAACCCCACCACCCTCCTCATCAAAACGGATATCGTCGAGCCGATCCTGCCGAACAAGATGTCCGCCGTGGACATCGGTTCGCCGGCGACCCCGAACGACGGCAAGTCGCGCTCCCCGGCCGGAACCGGACCTTACAAGCTTGCAGCGTGGACGCCCGGGCAATCGGTCGACCTCGTGGCCTATGACGGCTATTGGGGCGACAAGCCGGCGATCAAGAACGCGACCATCATCTGGCGCGCCGAATCCGCTGTTCGCGCGGCAATGGTCGCCACCGGTGAGGCGCAGATCGCCTATGAAATAGCGCCCCAGGACGGCACGTCGGAACAGGATCATGCCTTCCCGAACGCCGAAACCTCGCTGCTGAGGATCGACGCAGAAATTGCGCCACTCAACGACAAACGCGTGCGCGAAGCCCTTAATCTTGCGATCGACCGGGACGGACTTGTCGGCACCATCTTCCACCAGGATGCCCAAAAGGCGATGCAGGCGGTGCCGCCGTCCGTCTTCGGCTTCAATCCCGACATCCCCGTCTGGACGTATGATCCCGAAAAAGCGAAGTCCCTGCTCGCCGCGGCGAAAGCCGATGGCGTGCCGGTTGACAAGGAAATCGTCATCTACGGCCGCATCGGCATCTATCCCAATTCGTCCGAAAGCCTGGAAGCCATTCAGGCGATGCTCGCGGATGCAGGTTTCAATGCCCGGCTCGAAATGCTTGAAACAAGCCCGTGGCTGAAGAAGCTTCTTAAGCCCTGGGACAAGGAACGTCAGCCGTCGATCCTGCAGACGCAGATCGACAACACCGAAGGCGACGCCGTATTCACGCTGCCGAACCGTTTTACTACCGACGGCAACCAGTCGACCATCGCCGATGCCAAACTCGACACATTGATTACCGACGCGTCGAAGGCAACCGGCGACGAACGCAGGAAACTGTTCGAGGAGGCCTTCAGCTACATCGCCGTCGATGCGGTCAATATCGTGCCGCTGTTCCACATGGTCACGATTGCCCGCGTCGCCGAGAACGTCACCTACACGCCCGATGTGCAGGCCGGCAACGAGATCAAGCTTAAATCGATCAGCTACCGCTGACGGCGCAGACTGGTTGCCGAACGTCCCTTGAGGAGAGCGGATGTCCTTCACCTACTTCCTGAAACGTGCGGCCTTTGCGGCACTCGCCCTTGCAGCATTGATGACATCCGCCTTCTTCCTCGTGCGGTTGACGGGCGATCCCGTCAATCTCTACCTGCCCGTCGATGCCTCGGATGCCGCCCGCGAAGCCATGCGCGTCCGTCTCGGCCTCGATCGTTCCCTCCCGTGGCAATTCCTCGATTGGGCCGGGGATATGCTGAGCCTCGATTTCGGCACGTCGCTTTGGCACAACCGCCCGGCCATGGACGTTGTCCTGGAGGCGCTGCCGAACACGCTGGCGCTCGGTGCCATTGCCTTGACCCTGGCCTTCATCGCCGCCGTCATCATCGGATCGATTGCCGCTGTCAATGCCGGCGGTTGGATCGACCGGGCCATCAACGTGCTGTCGCAGGCAGCGGCCAGCGTGCCGGATTTCTGGCTCGGGCTGATGGGCGTCCTGCTATCTGCCGTCACCTTGCGCATTCTGCCGACATCGGGTTTCGGCGGTCCGATCTATTGGATCCTGCCGGTTGCCTGTCTTTTTGCCAGACCGTTCGGGACGCTGGTGCAGATCGTCCGCGGCTCGATGATCGAAGCACTGAACGCGACATTTGTCCGGACTGCGCGGGCCAAGGGCGCGCGCGGCGGCCGGGTTACCTTCGTGCATGCGCTGCGCAATGCCCTCCTGCCCGCGGTGACCGTGACCGGTGACCTCGCCGCCCAGTTCGCCGGCGGCGGTGGCGTCGTCGAGGTTGTTTTCGGGTTTCCCGGCATCGGTAAGCTGCTGATCGACGGCATCCTGAAGCGCGATTTCGCGATCGTCCAGGCATCGATCTTCGCGGTTGCCGTCGTTATCTTCGTCATCAATATCCTGGTCGATATGCTCTATGCATCGATCGATCCGCGTGTGAGGGTCGAATGACCAGCACCTCCGCCGACGTCCTCCCTGCCCGCGAGCGCCGAAGCCGCCGCATCTTGTGGTTCATGCGTGCGCTCGCGGGTGACCCTATGGCGGTCGCCGCGACAATCTGGCTGCTGATCGTCGTCCTTGCCATTCTTGCGGATGCATCGTCGCTGCTGGGCGAAAACCGCATTTCGCTAAAGGCGCGCAACCTGCCGCCCTTCGACTTCGGCCAGTCCTGGACGTTGTGGCTGGGCGCCGACGCTCTCGGGCGTCCGCTCCTCGTTCGCCTCATTCAGGCGGCATCGACGACGATCGGCATAGCGCTGGTGACCGTTCTGACGAGCCTGATCGGCGGAACGCTGCTCGGCGTGATCGCCGGTTACTTCGGTGGCATCATCGGCAACCTTGTCATGCGGATCTGCGACATCATTCTGGGTTTCCCGACGCTGCTGGTGGCGCTCTTCGGGCTCTACCTGTTCGGCCCGAGCGTCGGTAACCTCATCATCGTGCTCGCCGTTACCCGCATGCCGGCCTATATCCGCGTCGCAAGAGCTGAAACTCTGGAGGTGCGGGAGAGGCTTTTCGTTGATGCGGCGCGCGCCTTCGGCGGCGGGGCTGTCTGGATATTGCGCAATCACATTCTCCCAAGCGTCGCTCCCACGATGCTGACGCTCGCCTCGGTCAATCTCGCCATGGTCATGCTGTTCGAATCCGGGCTGAGCTATCTCGGCCTCGGCATCCAGCCGCCGGCCGTGAGCTGGGGCCTGATGGTGGCGCAGGGCCAGGGATATCTGTCATCCGCCTGGTGGCTGGGCTTTTTTCCCGGTCTGGCTGTGATGCTCACGACCATGTCCTTCAATCTCCTCGCCAACTGGTTCCGGATCGTCAATGACCCGTCGCAGCACTGGCGACTTGTCAGCCGGAGGCGCTGATGGCTCTTCTCGAAGTCAAGGACTTGCAGGTCAGTTTCGATACGGCAGCCGGCCGCATCCTGGCGCTCAACGGCGTCTCCTTCTCGCTCGAGCGTGGAGAGGTTCTGGCGCTGCTCGGCGAAAGCGGCTCCGGCAAGTCGGTGACCGCATCGGCCATCATGGATCTCGTTCCCAACCCGCCGGGCGAAATCAATCAAGGATCGATCTGCTTCGACGGTGTCGAGCTGTTGCAGCTCTCGCGAAACGAGCGGCGCGATCTCTGCGGCGATCGGATCGCCCTGATCTTTCAGGATGCGCTCGCGGCGCTCAACCCGGTCTATTCCGTGGGTTGGCAGATCGCCGAAATGTTCCACATCCACGGCCGTACTCCGGAAGGTGGTGTCGAAAAAGCCGTGATCGACCTTTTGACGGCCATCGGCATTCCCGACCCTGAAAGCCGCGCCAGACAATATCCGCATGAGTTTTCGGGCGGCATGCGCCAACGCATCATGATCGCCATGGCCGTGGCACTGGAACCGGATGTCATCATCGCAGACGAGCCGACGACGGCGCTCGACGTGACGATCCAGGCGCAGGTGGTTGATCTTCTGGAGACTATCCGCAAACGCAGCGATGCCGGCATGATCTTCATTACCCATGATCTCGGCGTCGTCGCCGAACTCGCCGATCGCGTTGCCGTCATGTATGCCGGCCGCGTCGTCGAAACCGCAAGCGTCTTCGAATTGTTCGAAGATGCCCGCCATCCCTACAGCGTCGGATTGCTTGCCTCGCAGCCGCGCATGGACACGGATGAAGACGAATTGGTGCCGATCCCCGGCTCCGCCCCCAATCCTGTCGCCCTGCCTTCCGGCTGCGCATTCAGAACGCGCTGTCCACGCGCCCAAGGGCTCTGTGCCGAGGTCGTCCCCTCTCTTGAAACCGTAGGGCCGGGCCGCCAGGCCGCCTGCCACTTCCCGGTATCACCAGTATGATCGAACCTCTGCTCAAGGTCCAAAACCTCTCCCGGCACTTCGGTAGCTCCTCTGCACCGGTGCGTGCCGTCGACGATGTCAGCTTCGAGATTGCCAGTGGAGAGACGCTCGGCCTCGTCGGCGAAAGCGGTTGCGGCAAAACCTCGCTGGTTCGGACGCTCTTGAAGCTTGGACCGGCAACAAGCGGCAGCGCTTTGCTTGACGGTGTGGACATTACGACAGCCAGTGGCCGGCGGCTGCATGAATTGCGCCGCAAGATGCAGGTCGTTTTCCAGGACCCCTACCAGTCGCTCAATCCCCGCATGCGGGTCGACCGGCTGATTTCCGAACCCTGGGCGTTGCACCCCGGGGTCGTGCCCAAGAGCAACTGGCGTGAAGAGACGGTCAAGCTGCTCGAATCCGTCGGGCTGCGCGCCGAGCATGCGGAGCGTTATCCCGCGGAATTCTCAGGCGGCCAGCGGCAGCGCCTTGGCATTGCCCGCGCTCTCGCGCTCAATCCGACACTTCTTGTCTGCGACGAGCCTGTCTCGGCCCTCGACGTCTCGGTGCAGGCGCAAGTGATCAACCTGCTGGCCGGATTGAGGCGCGAGCGCAATCTGGCGATGCTGTTTGTCGCGCATGATCTCGCCGTCGTGCGGCATGTCTCGGACCGTGTGATGGTCATGTATCTCGGCAAGATCATTGAAACGGGGCCGAAGCAATCGATCTTCAGCGCGGCGGCCCATCCCTACACGCAGGCACTGATGTCGGCGGTCCCGACACCGGATCCGAGGCGTCGTGCGCAGCGCAAGCGTATCGTTCTGCAGGGAGATCTGCCGAGCCCCGCAAATCCGCCCAGCGGATGCCGTTTTCGAACGCGTTGCTGGAAAGCGACGTCGATCTGTGCAGAACAGGAGCCTGCCCTGACCAGGCGAACGGCGGCCCCAGGTCTTCTGACCGCCTGTCATCACGCCGATCCGGAAATCGCCGACACAGCGCCTGAATTGGACACTGCATGGGTCCCCTCGCCTTGAAGGGAACTGAAGCCAGGCCCATAATGCCAAGGTGATCGCAAAGCTGCGCAACCGTTGCGCCGGTCAGCGACGATTATTTTCCGTTCGTGTTTCCCGTTTGTTTTGTGGCTGCCTTTAGCCCGCCTTGCTGCAAATCCGCCTCGTCGGCAAGAATGGCGGCGGCTTCATCGAGCAGGACGTCCTTTGCGTTCTTGCGAGCATTCTCGATGGCAATATCAGCGCTCAGGCTGCGCTCGCCTGCCTCCAGACCATCATCTCCACCCGGATCCTCGCCATCGCTCACTTGCGCTCGATCCTTGAACCGTTTCTCTCGAGCCGTCGCTTCTTTGCGACGTTCCGCTTCATTGAGGGAGATAACCCCTTTCTCGCGCTGTGCCTTGAGGTCGGCAAGGTCTTTTAACAAGCGTTGGAAATCCGGATCGCTTCCAACCCGCGCATCATGGCGGCTTTGCAATGTCGGCAGCAACGTCGAGACAGTGTCGGAGGGCGTGTAATTCGCGGGCTTGATCTGCGCCCACGGCAGCGCATTGTCATAACTGGTCTCGCCGAAGCTCGTGGGATCGGAAAGTCCCGGTAAGCTGATATCAGGCGTCACGCCGCGCAGCTGCGTCGTACCGCCGTTGACTCGGAAAAACTGGGCAATCGTCACTTTCAGCTCCCCGAACTCAGGCTTGCTGTTGCGGACGATCTGGTCAAGGTCGACGACGGTCTGAACGGTGCCCTTCCCGAAACTGGGTTCGCCGACGATCACGCCTCGACCATAATCCTGGATGGCCGCGGCAAAAATCTCTGAAGCCGACGCCGAGCCGCGATTGATCAGGACACCCATCGGGCCTGCCCAGACAGGCGCTGCAAGCTCAGCGCTTTTGACCTCGATCTTGCCGTCGCTGCCGCGTTGCTGAACGACCGGTCCATTGCCGATGAAGAGACCGGTCAAATCAATCGCCTCGTCCAATGAACCGCCGCCATTGTTGCGCAGGTCAATCAGAACGCTGTCGACCTTTTCTTCCTTCAGTTCGTCGAGAAGCTTGGCGACATCGCGGCTTGCGCTTTTGTAATCCTGGTCACCTTTGCGCTTGGCTTCAAAATCCTCATAGAATACCGGCAGCGTGATGATCCCGATTTTACGCGTGGCGTCGCCCGCCTTCACGGACAGCACAGTCTTCCTGGCAGCCTGCTTGTCGAGACTGATTTTATCGCGCACCAGGCTGATGACGCGATGCGTGCCATCTGCTCCGGCATCTGCCGGCAGGATATCCAGCCGCACGACGGAGTCTTTTTTTCCGCGTATCATCTGCACGACTTCATCAAGGCGCGTGCCTACCACTTCTTTGATCGCCCCATCCTTGCCTTGACCAACGCCCGTAATGCGGTCTCCGACCGCGAGCTTGCCGGAAAGCTGCGCCGGCCCGCCAGGCACGAGCTCACGGATCGTCGTGTAGTCGTCGCGTTCCTGCAGCACGGCACCGATACCAAACAGCGAAAGCTTCATCGAGACATTGAAGTCGGCTGAAGCGGCCGCGCCGAAATAGTCCGTGTGCGGATCGATCGACGTTGAATAGGCATCCATGAACGACTGGAAAACGTCGTCGCTTTTAAACTTGTAAGCGCGCTCGAGTATGTTCTCATAACGTTTGTCGAGCGTTTCGCGGATGGCCGCGTCGTTTTTGCCGCCGAGTTTCAACCGCAACCAGTCGCTCTTGACCCGCTTGCGCCAAAGCTCATTGCTCTCGGCTTTCGACTGCGACCACGGCGCTTTATCGCGCAGCACCGAATAATTTTCCTGCGTACTGAAATCGAAGTCCTGCTTCAGCAGGCTGCGCGCATAGTTCATGCGGTCGACAACGCGCTGTTCATAGGCGTTGAAAATCGCAAACGGGATCTTCAAGTCCTTCCGTTCTATCGCATCGTCGATCTCGCTGCGATCGGACATGAACTTGTCGATGTCCGCTTGCAGGAAGAGCATGCGGTCCGGATCAAGTGACTTGATGAACTGATCCATGATCCTGGCCGACAAGGCGTCGTCGAGTGGAACGGGCTTGTAGCTATACCGCGAAAGAAATTGTGCGCTCAACTCAGCGGCCTGCGCTTGTCGCTTTAGCGGCGCCAAAACAGGCGGTGATGCGACTTCAGCATATGCGGACTGTGCAATTGCAAGAAATGCACCAAGGAAAACGTAGGCTATGCGCATTCAGCGTTGATCCAATTCTTGATGCCGAGTGTCGATGTGCGATCTATGTGACGCAATCATGGTTTTTTGGCAACCAAATGGCAAACGACATGGTTTGCAAAGTGGCGGAAACATATCCGCGCGTGGTCGGCGTCTCCGTAGCCGACGCTCAATCCGCCTGCACGTCTTTCCAGGAATCGAATGTCGCAGCTTGACCGCGACGGCATCCGATGCGGTCGACGAGATCCCAGACGATGGCGTTCTCGATATAGAAACGCCGCCCTGACTTGGCAATGCGAAGTCCGCGGTAGTCGGCGATAAAGCCGTTGGCCGCCACGGTATTCAACAGCCTGTCACGTTCCGCGCGATCGGGTGCCTCCGCCGAAAGGCGCGATGGCAAAGTGATGAACTCGTCCCATGAATATTCAAAACAGGCCTGGGCGGCGCGGTTTGCGTAGATAAAGCGCGGATCGGCGTCGGTATTGTGAGCAAGGACCACCGCCGGCGAGTGGTCATACAGCCATTCGGCACCCTGGCCTTCCGGCGTCAGGCGGCGTCCCACGCTTCGTTCGAAGCTTTCCGCCATCAATGCGTAAAATTCGAGATCGTAAGACAGGTCGAGTCCGGCGTCGTTGTAGTTGGCAATCATGCTGCGCATCCTGGATTGCGGCGAGAGATGTTGAACTGATGTTCTCGCTACAAAATCCTTTTGCGCTACAGAAAGCGCAAGCTCCAAATGCGACGCGGTCAAGCTGGCGACCGGGACTTCAGGCGTCATCCTGGAGGTAGCGTTCCGCGAGCCTTGCCCACATGGCTGCGCCAACCGTGAGGCTGGCATCGGCGAAATCATATTTGGGACTATGCAGGATGGCGGAATTCATGCCGTTGCCGAGACGCAGGAAGCTGCCCGGCTTGTGCTCGAGAAAGTGCGAGAAATCCTCGCTGCCGGGAATGAGCGGGCAGGTCGCGACCTTGTCTTCGCCGACCAGTTCCGCCGCGACGATCCGGGCAAAATCTGTCTCATCGGGCGAATTGACGACGACAGGATTGCCGCGATCGTAGTTGATCTCGATCGAAGCACCATGACCGTCCGATACCGAACGGGCGAGCTTGGTGATGCGTTCCTGCAGGAGGTCGCGAATGCCAGGCTCGAAGGAGCGCACGCTCAATGCGAGCTTGGCATACTCAGGAATGACATTGACGGCATCGCCGGCATGGATCGTGCCGACAGTGATGACCGCCGTCTGGGTCGGGTCGAGGTTGCGCGAGATGATCGTCTGCAGCGAGACGACGAGGTTGCACGCCACGACCACGGGATCGATGGTCAGGTGCGGCCGCGAGGCATGGCCGCCTTTGCCCTTGATGGTAATCTCGACGGTGTCCGACGCCGCCATCATTGGGCCGGATCGCAGCAGGATGGTGCCTTCCGGAGCGCCGGGATGGTTGTGGAGGCCGAAGATGGCGTCGAACGGGAACCGTTCGAACAGGCCGTCGGCGATCATTGCCTGAGCGCCGCTATTCTTGCTCGCCTCTTCAGCAGGCTGGAAGATCAACGTCACCGTGCCGCTGAAGCGGCGGGTACGGGCCAGATATTCGGCGGCGCCGAGCAGCACGGTCGTGTGGCCGTCATGGCCGCAGGCGTGCATCTTGCCGGGGGTGCCGCTGGCATAGGCAAGTCCGGTTGCCTCGACGATCGGCAGCGCATCCATATCGGCGCGGATGGCGATGCCCTTGCTGCCCTTGCCGGCGCTGAGGCGGGCGACAACGCCGTGACCGCCGACATTGCGGGTCACGTCATAACCCCAGCCTTCCAGCTTTTCCGCGACAAAACGCGCTGTTTCCGCTTCCTCGAAGGAGAGTTCCGGATGGGCATGCAGGTGCTGGCGGGTCGCCTTCAGCTCCGCCTCCATGGCTTCGAAATCGGAAAGGCGGGCATAGGCATTGTCGAGCGTGGGCATGAAAACATCCAGTATTGGTCGAAAAGGACGATTGCTCCGGCCCGAGGGTCGAAGCAGCGAGCTGACACCGGTCAGAGAAAACGGGCGAGAAAAGCCTGGGTCCGGGGATGTTGTGGATTGCCGATGACATCCTCGGGCTTGCCCATTTCGACGACATTGCCGCCGTCCATGAACACCACCCGATCGGCCGCCTCACGGGCGAAACCGATCTCGTGGGTCACGACGATCATCGTCAGGCCCTGTTTGGCGAGATCGCGCATGGTGGCCAGCACTTCGCCGACGAGTTCTGGGTCGAGCGCCGAAGTAGGCTCATCGAACAGCATCAGCTTCGGCTTGTTCGCCAGGGCGCGGGCGATGGCGACGCGCTGCTGCTGGCCGCCGGAGAGCTGGCGGGGATAGCTACCCGCCTTTTCCGATAGGCCGACCCGCTCCAAAAGCCGCATGGCGTTCTCGGTCGCGGCCTTACGACTTTCTCCGTGCACGCCGATCGGGGCCTCGACGATGTTCTGCAGCACCGTCATATGCGGATAGAGATTGAATTGCTGGAACACCATGCCAATCTTGCGCCGCTGGCTGGCGATCCCGTTGCTCGACAGCTTTTCCAGCCGGTCCTTGCGGAGACGGTAGCCGATCTGCTCGCCATCGACTTCGATAAACCCCTTATTGATCGCTTCGAGATGGTTGATGCAGCGCAGGAAGGTCGATTTTCCCGACCCGGACGGGCCGAGCACGACGACGACTTCACCCGGCATGACGTCGAGGTCGATCCCCTTCAGCACTTCGAGCTGGTCGAAGGACTTGTGGACGTTGCGGGCTCTGACGAGGGGCTTTGCAATTTCGGCACCGGTCAATGGCTTGCCTCCTCGGTAAGGGTCTCGGATTTGGCGGCAGCGGTGTTGTTGCGCCGTTCGCTGCGGCCGTAATAGGCCTCGATATAGCTCTGGCCGAGATTGAGGATGGAGGTGATAAGCAAGTACCAGAGGACCGCGACCAGCAGCATCGGGACGATCTCGAAGGTGCGATTATAGATCGACTGGACGGAATAGAGCAGATCGGCCATGGCGATGACGCTGACGAGCGAGGTTGCCTTGATCATGCTGATCAGCTGGTTGCCCGTCGGCGGCACGATCGATCGCATCGCCTGCGGAATGATGATCCGCCACAACGCTCTCGCCTTGGTCATGCCGAAGGCTTCCGCCGTCTCGAACTGGCCGCGATCGACCGAGAGCAGGCCGCCACGAATGATCTCCGCCATGTAGGCCGCTTCGTTCAAGGCCAGGCCGACGATCGCCGCCGTCATCGGCGTAATCACCGAATTGGTCTCCCAGCTGGCGAGCGTCGGGCCGAACGGAATGGCGATCGAAAGTTGGGGAAAAAGGGTCGAGAGGTTGTACCAGAAGATCAGTTGCACCAGGAGCGGCGTGCCGCGAAAGAACCAGATGAACAGCGATGCCAGTGAACGGGCGAGCCGGTCATTAGACAGCCGGGCGATCGCCAGTCCGAGGCCGAGCACGATGCCGATGGCCATCGCGACCACCGTCAGGCCCAGGCTGACGTAAAGGCCGTTGATAACAGTCGGATCGAAGAAATAAGCCGCGACGACAGGCCAGCCGAAATTCTCGTTGTGGGCGACGATCCACAGGAAGTTTGCGGCAATCAGGAGCACTGCCACCCACAAGAGGAGCCGGCCCGTTTGAAAGGGCTTGTGGGCATGGGCAACATCCCGGAAGTCCGCACCGCCAGACGGCGATGCGGCAGTCGTGCGGTCATTGCTCATTTCGGCAGGGCTCCACCAAGATTGAGACCGGGCTGCTTGATCATGTTGTTCTCAAGACCCCACTTCTTCATGATGGCGGCATAGGCGCCGTTATCCATCAACGCCTTGATCGAGTCGAGCAGAACGGGGCCGATTGGCGAGCCCTTCGGCACGACGGCGCCCTGATACAGATCGTCGAAGCCATTCTTCTGGCCGACGCCGCTCAGTTCCAGCTGGCCGTTTGCCTGAGACACGAAATAGGTCAGCGGGGCCTGCGAGGAGAAAAAGGCGTCGGCGCGTTTGGAGCGGACCGCCAGGATCGAGCTCGGCTGGTCGGTATAGGACTGCACTTCGAGTGCAGCCTTGCCGTCCGTCTTGCACTTTTCGACCTGGGCCTGGATCACCTTTTCGGCGGAGCCGCCGGCCATGACAGCAATGCGATTGCCGCAGGCGCTGTCGAGCGAACCGATGGCCTTCGGATTGCCCTTTTGAACGGAGAAGACCACGTATTCCTGAACCCAATCGACGAAATCATTGGCCTCTTCACGGGTCTTGAAGTCACCGATCGGGCCGAAGGCGAACTGGTATCGGCCGGAATTGATGCCGGCGAGCAATGCGGTCAGTCCACTGACGGTTTCGTGCTCGATCTCGACGCCGAGCATCTGGCCGATCGCATCGGTCAGGTCGGCGCTGGCGCCGGTGAGTTTCGTGCCGGTGACGATCTCATAGGGCGGAAAGGAACCGTTGTTGACGGAGATCATCTTGCCGTCCGTGCGGATCTTTTCCGGCAGGCGGGCGCGAAGCGCGTCGTTGACGGTCTGCTTTGGCACGACCGCCTCCTCAGCGAAGACCGAAGTTGTCATCATTAGACCCAGCAGGGCGGCGGAAGCGATCAGTTTCGAATGCATGTCATTCCCCTTTTTTTGGTTTGCGAAAATGGTGGTTCAACGATGAGGCCTGCGAAGAGTTTCCCCAGGCCTTGGTCATCGCGCCTCGGCGTGCCACGGAAACAGATCGGCGGGCGTCAAAAGGCGCGGCATGATTTTCTGTTCGTAAAGTTCTTCGGCAAAATCGGCGATCATTGCCTCGTTCTCGGCAAGCCCGCTGACGTTCCAGCTTGGCGGCAGGTCGGCCGCGCAGCGGCGCAGTTCGTCGATCATCCAGGGCGTGGTGTCGGCGTATTTCTCACGCTTTTCCAGCCACAGACGCTGGGACTCGTCGATCAGCTCGCTGAGTTCATCCATGATCCAGGGATTCTCCCTGACGATATCAGCCTTGAAGCCGATCAGATGCATGCCCGGGATATAGCCAACCTCGTGGAAGTAGGTGACCTCAGCGGCGCGGAAATCATCCAGCACCTGGCGGAGCGGCGATTCCTGATCGAAGAAACCCTTCGGCATGAAAGGCGTGAACACGGCATCGAGCCCGCCATCCAGCAGCAGATCGACCATCGGACGCTCGCCGGGAGCAGCCTCGATACGGCCGGGCCGTCCAAAACCATCGAGCCGGTCGGCGATCGGATGAGCTTCCGTCAGGCGCCCGGCATACCACATGGCATCCTCGACGCCGACGCCTTCCCGGCGCAACGCAGCACGGGTCCAGGTGTTTCCGGAATCGCGCCAGCCGGTCACGCCGATGTTCTTGCCGGCCAGATCGGAGAGCTTGCAGATCGGACTATCCTTGGTGGTGATGATGCAGCGATGGCGGAAGCCGCGCATGATGAAGTTCGGCATGCCCAGAACCCGATCATCGCCATCATGACGCATCTGCGAATAGCGGCTGAAGGACATTTCCGCGGCGTCATGCGCCGCATCATCGGCGAGGCTGGAGACCAGCGTGCCGACGCGATCCACTTTGATATCGAGGCGGGAAGAACTGACATCTCCGAGGACGAGCGGTGTCATGTAATCCCAGTCCCGGAGGGCGATGCGAAGCGTCACAGGCATGCAAAAACTCACAAAATTGCTCGACGAGCGGCAAATTAAAGTTCAAAATGCATAGTACAAATGTTATTACGTTATTGAACATTTAAAGTGAGAGAAAAATGGGCGATACGGTCGAAGCCTCCTGGTTTGCCGAAAAAATAGCCGACCGCAGTATCAGGGGGATCGCTCTCGAAACGAGCGCGCTGATCCGTGCCGGTGTCCTGCCCATTGGGACGCGCCTGCCGGCGATCCGCGATATCGCTTACGAATTGCATGTCAGCCCGGCGACGATCTCCGAAGCCTGGAGCGAATTGCGGCGGCAGAAGATCATCAGCGGCCGGGGGCGCAACGGCACCTGGGTCAGCGGTGACCGCTTTGTCGCCAAGCCGGAACGCCTCGCCAGCTCGGGAAATTATGCGGCAGGTGTGCTCGACCTCACCTTAGCCGGGCCGGATGCAGCACTTCTTCCGCGGCTCGCCGAAGCGATGGCCTATGGCGCGTCCGTCGATGACCTCAACAGCTATGAGCGCAGCCGGATCGTCCCTGAGTTGAAGGACGCCGTTTCAGAGCGATGGCCCTATGAGGCGGAAGCCTTTCTGGCGACCAATGGCGGTTACAACGCCGTCTATACGATATTGCATGCACTGGTTTCCTCGGGTTCGTCGGTCGCGATCGAACATCCGACCGGGATGCGGCTGCTCGATATTCTGGAAGATCTCGGCGTAAAAATCATCCCTGTCGCCTGCGACGGCGAAGGCCCGCTGCCGGATTCGCTGCGCGAAGCATTGCAGCAACGTCCGGCGGCTTTCCTGTTCCAGCCGCGGTTGCATTCGGTGACCGGCGTTACGGTCAGTTCATCCCGCCTCGATCAGCTCGGCGATGTGCTGGAAGACAGCGATACGCTTATCATCGAGGATGACGGCGTCGGCGACGTGTCGGCGGCACCTCCGCAGTCGCTCGGCGACCGATTTGCGGAGCGGACGATCCATATCCTCTCACTCTCGAAAAGCCTCGGCCCGGATCTGCGTCTCGCAGTTCTGTCGAGTTCCGCGCCGATCGTCGACCAGATCCAGTCTTACCGTTCCTTCAGCGCCGGCTGGACCAGCCGTATCGTGCAAGGTGCCGCCGCCTGGCTATTGCGCGATCCGGCAACCTGGCAGCTTATCGCCGAGGCGCGCGAGATCTATCGGCAGAGGCGCGACGCTCTTGCCGATGCGCTCAGCGAACGGGGAATACCGATACCACCAAGCCAGGGCCTGTGCCTCTGGGTGCCCGTCGTCTCCGAACCATTCGCGATGGTGACGCTTGCCGCACGCAATATCGCCGTCAACCCGGGCAGCAAATTCTCCGTCCTGCCAAGCAGTCATATTCGCGTGGCGACCAGCACGCTCAGCGATCGCTGCGAGGAAGCCGCCGATGCGATCGCGCTGGCTCATGCGCCGTGAACGGCTGGGCCGCACCAGGTCTCTGATCCCCGTTCATTCCGCGCAAGTCCGGAACTACTTTCCCTCAAGCCATTCCTGCAGTTCTGCCTCAGCCCGCTCCAGAGCGCTGTAGTTCAGGAGTTTGCGCAGGAAAGCGACGGTGACGGCGCGGGCGCGCAAATTGAAGCGGCCGTCCTCGTGGTCGTCGCCGGCGCTCTGGTAGACGTCGAGCTTGTCGTAGAGCTGCTGCAGGCGGTTCTGCACGCTGCGCAGGGAAAGGCCCCGACGTTTGGCGATGGCCCGGTCGGTGAGGCCGAGCGCGATATCGACAAGGATCTCGTATTCGGAATCGGTAAAGCCGTTCGTCTGGCCGAGGCTCTTTTGCTGCAGGCCCCGCACCTCGCGGTCGATGACGCACTGGCTCTCGATGAAGATCGAGCGCAGCGCAAGCTTCAGCCGCTCGTCGGAGGCGGATTTCAGCACATAGCCATAGGCGGCGCCATCCGGCACGATGCGCGAGACGCCCCGTACGTAGGCCTCGTCCGAGTAATTCGACCAGAACAGGATGCGGGTCTCCGGCCGCTCCTTCCAGATGGTGCGCGCCGCCTCGATGCCGTTGCGGTTTGCCATCTGCAGGTCCATGACGATATGCGCCGACTTGTGGTCGCGGGCGAGCTTCTCGCCGACGGTTCCATTCTCCGCCTCGATCACCGTATCGCATTCCGGCAGAGCCGCGTTGACCGCCTCGTGCAGATAGGACCGGTGCAGCGGGTCGTCCTCGACGATCAGAACCTTCATTGCGCCCTTCTCC